>NZ_CAWURG010000071.1:0-22212 GCF_963924895.1 uncultured Sphaerotilus sp. | reverse complement strand
CAGGGTCTTTACTCGCTGAACAAACCGGCAGTCGCATCACCTGCCGCTCGCTGCTCACAAACCAGTTGTTTGCAGCGAAGACATCGATTGTAGATCGAACAATCCTCAGTCCGCAAGAGGTTCGACAGGAAATTTTTCAGGCGGCCTGCGGAAGCGGAATCGACACCGGGCGGGAGTGCGACAGACCGGCCTGTCTTGGATCGTCGGCAGCCAGGACATGCTCGGCCAGTCCGTCCAGTGCGGCCAGGTCGGTGCGCAAGATGCGCTGCTTGATGGTGGGCAACTGCGTCGGATGCATGCTGAAGGAGCGCAACCCGAACGACAGCAGAACCTCGGTGAAGTCCGGGTCACCCGCCATCTCGCCGCACACGCTGACACCCTTGCCTGCTGCCTGGGCCATGCGGATCGTGTTGGCGACCAGCGCCAGCACGGCCGGATGCCAAGGGTCATACAGATGCGCGACAGCCTCGTCCGCCCGGTCGATGGCCAGTGTGTACTGGATCAAATCATTGGTGCCGATCGACACGAAGTCGAAATGCTGCAGAAAGCGAGGCAGCATCAGCGCCGCTGCCGGCACCTCGATCATGGCGCCCAGCGTCACAGCGCCGTGCGGTGTTCCTTCGGCGACCAGCTTGCTTCGGGCACGCTCCACGGCCTCCAGGGTCGCCCGGATCTCGCTCGGATGCGAAATCATCGGCACCAGCAGGCGCACGGGACCATGCACGGCAGCCCGCAGGATCGCGCGCAACTGGCCCTCGAACATGTCCGGATCGGCCAGACTCCACCGGATTGCCCGCAGGCCCAGCGCCGGATTGAGCGCGTGGTCATGCGCACTCATGCGGTCGAGCGGCTTGTCGGCGCCGATGTCGATGGTGCGGATCGTGACCGGCAGCCCCCGCATCGACTGCACGGCCGCCTGGTAGGCCTCGAACTGCTCCTGTTCATCCGGCAGTTCTCCCGAGCGGTTCATGAACAGGAACTCGCTGCGGAACAGCCCCACGCCTTCCGCACCAGCGGCCAGCGCCGCCGAGGTATCGCTCGGCAATTCGATGTTGGCCAGCAATTCCACCCGGTGTCCATCCAGCGTCACGGCCGGACGACCACGCAGACGCTGCAGCCGGTCCCGCTCCAGCTGGCCCTGCCGCTGACGAAACCGGTACTCCTCCAGCACCATCGGCGATGGGTCGACGATGACGAGGCCGGCATCGCCGTCGATGATGACCCAGTCGTCCTGGCGCACCAGCCGGCTGGCTTCGCGCGCGCCCACCACGGCGGGGATGTCGAGGCTGCGGGCGACGATGGCTGTGTGCGAGGTCCGTCCGCCGACCTCGGTGACGAAGCCGCGAAAGACACTGCCCTTGAACTGCATCATGTCGGCGGGCGAGATGTCGTTGGCGACCAGCACCAGCGGAGTCTCCTCGCCCTGTGACGACACGACGCCCCGTCGCATGATCGGCGGCATGCAGGCCCGGTCGGCGCGGTCCAGTGCGCGCAGCACCCGCTCGGCCACCTGTTCGACATCGGACTTGCGCTCGCGCAGGTACTCGTCGTCCATCTCGTCGAACTGCCGCGTGAGCGCATCCAGCTGCGCGGCAACGGCCCACTCGGCGTTGTAGTGCCGCTCTTCGATCCACTGGCAGGTGGCCTCGGCCTGCAACTCGTCCTTGAGCAGCATGACGTGCACGTCCAGCAGCGCCACCAGTTCGGCGGGCGTGTCGCCCTGCACTTCATCCTTGAGCGACTCCAGTTCGGCACAGACAAGATCACGCGCGGCGCACAGGCGGCGAATCTCGTCAGGCACCTGATCGGGCTCGACAAAGTAGTGGGCGACATCCACCCGACTGGACGCCACCAGCACGGCGCGCCCGATCGCGACCCCGCGCGAAACGGGTAATCCGAAAACCTGCATGCTCATCCTTCGATGCTAGCAGCGTGTTACCGGCCTGTCGCCCCGGTAACACCCAGGGCTCCACCGCAATTCCCCGACACGGTGTCATCGACGCGTCATGCCTCCGACACGGCGACGTCATCGCCCGGCACGACCATCGAGGCATTGATTCGAGGAGCCATCGATGAGGGAACTTCCCCAGCCTACCCTGCCCCTGGCCGACCTGCGGCTACAACGCCCGACAGCGGCTGCGCCACGTGCAGCCCGTGCTCCGGTCGAACGTTTCAGCGTGGGCTGGGCGAAGCACCAGGACGAGGTCCGCGAGGCCCAGCGCCTGCGCTACCAGGTCTTCGGTGTAGAGATGGGCGCCCAGCTCGCCCCCCCCGCCGGAACGCCTGCCGGGCTCGATGCCGACCGTTTCGACCCCTACTGCGAGCACCTCATCGTGCGCTGTGAAGACGACTCCCCGCAGGCAGGCGAA
Source organism: uncultured Sphaerotilus sp. (assembly GCF_963924895.1). Lineage (NCBI taxonomy): Bacteria > Pseudomonadati > Pseudomonadota > Betaproteobacteria > Burkholderiales > Sphaerotilaceae > Sphaerotilus > uncultured Sphaerotilus sp. Next base: position 19,843 of record NZ_CAWURG010000071.1, on the reverse strand, counting down.
GTGATCGGCACCTACCGGGTCCTGACGCCGGACGCCGCGCAGCGCTTGGGCAGCTGGTACAGCGACACCGAGTTCGACCTCGGCCCGCTGCGCGCCCGGCTGGGCCGCACCGCCGAACTCGGTCGCTCCTGCGTCCACCCCGCGCACCGCCAGGGCGGCGTGATCCTCGCCCTGTGGGGCGCACTGGGGGCGTTTCTGCAATCCAATCGGCTCGACACCGTGATCGGCTGTGCGAGCGTGTCGATGCACGATGGTGGCCATGTGGCGGCGAGTCTGTGGGAGCGCCTGCGGGCCACCCATCTGGCCCCGATCGAGTTGCAGGTGCAGCCCCGGCTGCCGCTGCCGGTCGATGACCTGCGCCGGGATCTGCCCGCAGAACTGCCGGCGCTGATCAAGGGCTATCTGCGCTGCGGCGCGAAGGTGCTCGGCGCACCGGCCTGGGATCCGGACTTCAACACCGCCGACCTGCCGATGATGATGCGCCTGCAGGACTTGCCCGAAAAGTACCGCCGGCACTTCCTGGGCCACTGAACGCGTGCTCAGGCGCCTTCGCCGAACTTGTCGTTGACCAGCGCGCAGAGGGCGTCCATCGCCTCCTGCTCGCGGTTGCCGTCGATCTCGATCTCGATCTCGCTGCCCAGACCGGCGGCGAGCATCATCACGCCCATGATGCTCTTGGCATTCACACGCCGGCCATTGCGGCTGACGAAGATGTCGCAGGGGAAACTGCCGGCCAGCTTGGTGAACTTGGCCGACGCGCGGGCATGCAGCCCGAGCCTATTGCTGATGGTGATGTTGGTTCGGATCATGGCCGCCAGGAGGGAAAGCTTGGTTTTGAGGCCGGGTGGAGGCCACAGGGAGAACCCCCTGGACACCGCCCTTCATGGCACGGTCGAAGAGTTCGCCGACCGTCGCGTGCAAGGGAGAACTCAGCGTGCGCCAGAGCATCGACACGTTGATGCCCGCGATGGCCCGGATCCGCACGCCGTCCACCAGACGCTGCACCACATTGGCGGGCGTTGCACCGAACACGTCGCTGAGGATCAGCGCTTCGGGGTCGGCGACATCGTCCTCGTCGGGCAGCAGCGCCCGCGCCAGCGACTCGATCTCCTCGGAGGGCATGTCCGGCAACACGTCGAGCACCCGCAGCTTGTCGGCTTCATCGGGAAAGGCATGCGCAGCCACGGCCTTCAGGGCCGAGGCCAGGGGGGCGTGGGCAATGATCAGCAAGCGGGCCATGGGCGCGGATTATCAGTCTTGCTGCAGCGCAGCGATGATGCATTCATGCGACGAAACCCTCTCAGCCCGGCCAGCGCACGCTGCGCAGAAATTCGTCGGCACTCTCGGCCCACTTCGGCGGTGCGCCGCGCTGCGCCATGACGACAAACTGGAACACCTGCAAGCCGCGCACGGCAAACACGGCCTCGGCACGCGCCGGCTGACCCGTGCCAGCCGGACCGACGATCACGACGCGGCGGCTCTCGTCATTGGGGGTCATGCCGGCGATCCGGACCGGCTGGACCGACTCCTCGCTGCCCTGGAGCCGGGTCGCCAGACCCAGGCGCGACGCGCGCAGGACAGCGCTCAGGTGGCTCGGATCGTCGACATCCAGCACGGTGGCCGACCAGGACAGTCCCCCCGCGTCGCACACCCACATGCCCGCCCGCGTCGGGGCATCGGCCAGCACCAGTGCGCGCTCGGCATGTTCGGGCCGGCAGGGGAACTGCACCCTGGTCTGCGGGCCGACATCGACATCGCGCCAGTTGAGCGTCGGCGAACACGCCGCCAGCAGGCCGATCGGGGCGAGCAGGCACAGGAATCGTCGTGACAGGGGCAAGGTCGGTCGGCGCATCGCCGCATTATCTCTTCAGGGCTGGAACTGCACGAGCAGACGCTCCAGCACCGCCAGCATCGGCGATTGCAGCATCGGCAGCGTGAACAGCAGCCCGAACAGCCCGACCGTGATGGTGATGGCGAAGCCGATCGAGAAGATCTGCAACTGCTGCGCGACCCGGGAAATCAGCCCGAGCACCAGATTGACGAAGGCCAGCATCGTGATGGTGGGCAGCGCGATCCACAGGCCGTAGCGGAACAGGTCCGCGCCCCAGACCTGCGGCTGGATCTGCAGCAGCAGGTCCAGCGGGTGGTCGGACACCGGGAAACGCTGGAAACTCTCGACGACCACCGCGGTCAGCAGCAGGTGTCCGTTGATCACCACGAACAGCCAAGCGGCCATCGTGTTGAAGAAGCGCGCCGTGGCGGTCACCTGCGAGCCGCTGGTCGCGTCGAAGAAGCTCGCGAAGTTCAGGCCCATCTGCAGGCCGATGAGTTCACCCGCGAACTCGATCGACGTGAACACCACCTTGGCCGCAAAACCGATCGTCAGGCCGATCACCACCTGCTGCGCGACCATCGCCAGCGCTGTGGGACTGTCGAGCGGCACCACCGGCATCGGCGGCATGCCCGGCTGCGCGCAGAGCGCCACCAGTCCCGCCAGACCGACCCGGACACGCACCGGAATCGCGCGCATCGACAGCACTGGCGCTGCCGTGAACAGGCCCAGCACCCGCAGCAGCGGCCACAGCAGCGGCAGCACCCATTGGAGGATCTGCGCTTCGCTGAAGCCGATCATGTGCGTGGTGTCGGTGAAACGTCAGCGGGGGTCAGCCGACGGCACCGGGGATCGCCTGGAGCACCCGCTGGAGATACTCCACCAGCGTCGTCAGCATCCAGGGGCCGGCGATCATCATCACCGCCACACCGGCCAGCACCTTGGGCACGAAGGACAGCGTGGCCTCGTGCAGCTGCGTCGCCGCCTGCAGCACGCTCACGACCACGCCCACCAGCAGGATGGTCAGCAGCATCGGCGCCGCCACGGTCAGCAGCACGACGAGCGCCTCCTGGCCGTAGGTGAAGACTTGGGAAGAATCCATGGGAGCCTCGGGTCGGAACTCGGATCAGATCGAGAAGCTGGCGGCCAGCGAGCCGAGCAGCAGGTTCCAGCCATCGGCGAGCACGAACAGCATCAGCTTGAACGGCAAGGCCACCAGCACCGGCGACAGCATCATCATCCCCAGGCTCATCAGCACGCTGGCGACCACCATGTCGATCACCAGGAAGGGAATGAAGATCAGGAAGCCGATCTGGAAGGCCGACTTCAGCTCGCTGGTGACAAAGGACGGCACCAGCACGCGCAGCGGCAGGGCCTCGGGCTTGGGCGTGCCTTCCAGGCGGGCGAGACGCGAGAACAGCGCCACGTCGGACTGCCGGGTCTGGCGGAGCATGAACTGGCGCATCGGCCCCTCGGCGCGCGAGACCGCCTCCTCGAAGCTGATCTGGCTGGCCGCGTAGGGCTGGTAGGCATCGGCGTAGACCTTGTCCAGCGTCGGGCCCATGACGAAGAGCGTCAGGAACATCGACAGGCCGACGATCACCTGGTTGGGCGGCGCGGCCTGCGTGCCCATGGCCTGGCGCAGCAGGCTCAGCACGATGACGATGCGGGTGAAGCCCGTCATCATCAGCAGCATCGCTGGCAGGAAGGACAGCGAGGTGAAGAACAGCAGGGTCTGGATCGGCACCGAGTAGCTGCTGCCGCCACCGCCCTGCCCCACCATCAGGGGCAGGCCCGCAGGCGCGGTCGCAGCCGCCTGTGCCACCTCGGGAGACAGACCTGCCGCCAGCAGCAGCGCCAGCACGGCCCCGGCCGGCAGACCCGGCCAACGCCTCGGTTCATTGTTCATGGGACTTCACCGCCGGACCCTGCGGCCCGCGGCGCCACTGGTTGAGGAGATGGCCAAAGCTGGTCCCTGCGATCGACGGCAGTGTTGCCGCGCGCACCTGCACCGCGTCCTCAGCGACCGGGGGTGGCGCCAGGCGGTGCAGCACCGAGATCTGCTGCCCGGTCATGCCCAGCACCAGCCAGCAGCGGTCGCTGCCCTCGCCCACCTCGACGGTCACCAGACGGTGTTGCGGCGACAGCACCGACTGCGACACCACCCGCGTGGCCCCCGGCACCGTGCGCGACGACAGTCCCGCGTAGCCGCTGCGCTTGAGCAGCCACAGTGCGGCCGGAATCGAGACCAGGACCAGCGCCAGCCAGATCAGGGGGGTCAGGGAAGTCAGCGAAGGTGTCATCGCAGCGTCTTTCAGCAGCTCAGTTGCCGCGGGACAGGCGGCGCATGCGCTCGCTCGGGGTGACGATGTCGGTCAGGCGCACGCCGAACTTCTCGTTCACCACCACCACCTCGCCCTGGGCGATCAGGTAGCCGTTGACCAGCACGTCCATCGGCTCGCCCGCCATCGCGTCGAGTTCGACCACCGAGCCTTGTGCCAGGTGCAGGATGTTCTTGATGGGGATGCGTGTGCGGCCGAGTTCGACCGTGAGCTGCACCGGGATGTCCAGGATCAGGTTCAGATCCTTGCCACTCGCCGCGCCGCCCGACACCATCTCCGCCGCGCTGCCAAAATCGGTGAACGGAGCGGCCTGCGGCACACCCGAGCCGTAGCCCGGCAATGCATCGACCGCCGATCCGATGTCCTGCCCCGCAGGCGACTCGTCCAGTGCAGCCGCCCACTCCGCCGCCAGAGCATCCTGCTCCGACAGGCCAGCATCCAAGTCTTCAGACATTTTGATCTCCGATCCAGCTCACTTGCGGGCTGGTCAACATGCGTTCCACGCGGATCGCGTAGTGTCCGTTCGAGGTGCCGTAGCTCGCTTCGACCACCGGCACACCGTCCACCTTGGCCCGGATCAGCTTGTCCAGTTCCAGTTCGATGAAATCGCCGGCCTTCATCGCCAGCAATTGCTCGACCGTGGCGGGCGCGTGGGCCAGCTCGGCCACCAGCTGCACCTCGGCCGACTGGATCTCGTCGGACAGCATCCGCACCCAGCGGCCATCCTTGCCCGGGCCTTCGCCCTGGTTGCTGCTGCGCAGCACGTCGCGGATCGGCTCCAGCGACGAGTAGGGAAAACAGATCTGGATCGTGCCGACCGACTCGCCGATCTCCACCGTGAACACGGTGCTCACCACCAGCTCGCTCGCCGAGGCGATGTTGACGAACTGCGGCTGCATTTCCGAGCGCTGGTAGGCCAGCTCGACCGGGTACACGCCCTGCCAGGCACGGTTGTATTCCGACAGCACGATGTCGACCAGCCGCATGATCACGCGGTGCTCGGTGGCCGAGAACTCGCGGCCCTCGATGCGCACCGGGTACTTGCCGACGCCGCCGAACAGCGCGTCGATCACCGCGAACACGAAGCTCGGGTCGCACACCACCAGCCCCACGCCGCGCAGCGGCCGCATGGAGACGATGTTGAAGTTGGTCGGCACCATGGTCTCGCGCAAGTAGTTGCTGTACTTGTGGACCTTGATCTCGCCGGCCGAGATTTCCATCGTCCGGTGCGTGAACGCCGTCATCACCGGGCAGACATTGCGGGCAAAGCGTTCGTTGATCGATTCGAGCATGGGCATGCGCCCACGCACGATGCGCTCCTCGCTCGCCAGGTTGTAGTCGCGCACCTGCCCTTTCGGCTTGTCGGACACTTCCCCGGGCACGTCCCCCGAGATGCCATCCAGCAGGGCATCGACTTCATCCTGGGACAGATTCAGCTGGCTCATGGTGTGCGATCACTGCACGATGAAACTGGAGAAATGCACCTGCTGCACCGGGTTGTAGACCGGCGCGGCCCGGCGCTTCTTCTTGGAGGGTGCGCCCTCTTCCTCCGCGTCCGCCTCGATGTTGATGCCCATCGGACGCACGGCCTCGCGGGCGATCTCGGCGGCCAGTGTCTCCTTGCCCTCGCGGCCGAGCATGTCGGCCGCCGTCTTGTGCGACAGGATCATCAAGATCGCGTTGCGGATCGCCGGCATGTAGACCTTCATCTCGTCGGCGAACTTGGCATCGTCGATCTCCAGCGTCACGCCGATCTGGGCGTAGCGGTCGCTGTCGCGGTCCGCCAGGTTGACGACGAAGGGTTCCAGCGGCAAGTAGGCCGGCGGGGTATGGGCGTCGCGCTTGTGGGGTTTGCGCGCTGGTGCGGCCTCGGCCGCTTCGCCATGACCGCCGCCTTCTGCTTCCGCAGCGGCATCGGCCTTGCGCTTCATCATCACGTAGCCCCCTCCGCCGCCGGCAACCAGCAGCAAGACGACGCCGATGATGATCCAGAGCTTCTTGGACCCCTTCTTCGCAACAGTTGTTTCCGCACTCGCAGCGGCAGCCGACATGTCCTTCTCCTGCGTGCTTGAGGCCTCCGTGGTGTGGCCTCTGATTGAAGGCAATTATTGGTACCGGGCCCTGTGGTCGAAGTTCGGAAAAGCGCAGCAAATCCGGAGATGGGCGGCGCCGGCGCCGATCAGGCGAACAAGTCGAGACGTCCGGCACGCCCGGGCGACGGACCGATGGAGACGGACTCACGCGCAGAGGTCACCGCACGCCCGTCGATCGAGAACAGTTCCGTGGGGCGGCGCGGCGCGCGCTCCCCGAAGCCGGACCGGCCGTCCGCGAAGGCGTCGTGGCGCCCCCGCCCGTCCGACCCTGCGCCACCAGCGCTGGCCGGATCGCTGCTGCTGCCACCCGCCGCGCTGGTCGCCAGCGACTCCTTGGAGACCTCGTGCACGCGGCTGTGGGTCAGCGACAGCCCTTCGTCCCGCAGCGCCTCGGTGAGGCCAGGCAGGGCGGCCTCGAGATGGTGCCGCGTCAGGGCTTCGCTGGCACCGAACTCGATCCGCGCCGCGCTGCCGTTCAGCTCGATCGACACCGACACCGGCCCCATCTCGACCGGATTCAGGTGCAGGGTCACTTCCTGTCGGCCCTGCTCCGCCTGCCCGGCCCGCCGCACCAGCTCGACCACAACCTCGTCCGAGAACCCTGGCTGGGTCACGGGTGTCTGGATCCAGGTCTGCGCCGGGGCGACCACCGGGCCGCCCCCTGACATGGCGGTCGGTGTTGCTGCGGCGGCGTTCGCCGCAGCCTGCGCCGCGGACAGCAGCACCTGGGCATCTTGGCCCGCGGACGGACCGATACCGTCCACCGGCGCCCGCGCGGCAACGCGCGTCGATTCCAGCGGGCCTGCCGAAGGCGCCACGGCCGGCTGAGGCACCGGCACCCAGCCCGCGCCCGCCGTCGACTCCGACGTCGCGGCCGGCGTGGCCGGCGGGACCTCGAACTTCCTGCCGATGGCCGGGAGATTGTCGCCACTGGTCGACCGGGCACCAGGCTCTTCGGCAGACGTCGCGCGGGCGGCCTCCAGCTTGCCGGACCGGCCGGCGCCGTTGCCGCGCACCGCCTTGTCCTGCCCCACCAGCTCGAATCGGCCCGGCAGGCCGGCCGGCAATCCCGTCTGCAGCAGGCCGTCTCCCTCCTGGCGGCCGAGCCCCAGCCGGCCAGGCGCTACCGCCACGGGGCTGACCGGCACTGGCGTGGCAGCGGGTGGCGCCATCTGCAGCATCCACTGCATCAGCGTGGTGCTGGTCGCGGCCACTGCGGCCGGGTCGGCCGGGTCGGCCGCGTCGGCATCGGCCCGAGGCCGGGCGCGGGCGGGAGTGTCGGTGGCGTCCGCCGGAGCGACTGCACTGGCGGCTTCCGGCTCGGCCTCCACGGCCACTGGAACCGCCGCGACCAGACCCGCCATGGCCGCCGGCACAGGCACAGGCACAGACACAGACAGCGCTTCGGCCCCGGCCTCCTGGTCCTTCAATGCGACCTTGCTCGCTTCACGCCCCGGCCCAGGACCGGGCACAGCGTTCGGACCCAGGAGCGGTCCAGACCCCGAAACGGGACGGGCACCAGGACCAGAACCTGGACCAGGGCCCATCTCGGGGACCAGTGAACGGCGGAACAACGGGGCGGCGGCGGGCGCCGGTGCCACTGCCGCGGCCACCTCAGGCGCCTCGGCGGCGCCAGTGTCCGCACCTGCCACCGCCGCTGCTGCGCCGGCCAGACGGACAGCGCCCGGATCAGGTGCCGCCTCGCCCACCAAGGCCGGCGTGTCCGCCGCCGCAGTGGCGTCCGGCGCCACCGCCGCCTGCAGCAGGCGGGCAAAGCCACCCGGATCGGCCCGGGTATCGGGGGGGCCGCCAGCAGCATGGCCGCGGCCGTGGGCATGGCCGGCGGCATGGGTCGATGCCGGGGCCAGATTCAACAAAGGAGAGTCCATGGCATTCACCAGCCTTGGCGGCCGGGCTCGTTGTTGCGTGCCCACGCGGCACGGGCGGACCGTTCATCGGACTGGCGCTGTTCCTGGCGGTTCTGGTGCAGGCTGATCGCGTCGGACCGGCGCTTCATCAGCTTGCTGATGGCGGCCACGCGGCGTTCGGCCTCGAGCGTGTCGGTCTGGCGCTTCGTGAGTGCCTGGCGGGCACGGTCGACCTGACCGGCCTGCAGATCGACCGCGTCATGCAGCCGGCCGGAGAAGGCGTGGTGGCAGTGCAGCAGTGGCACGGCCACCGACTGGCTGAACGCGGCCGACCAGCGGTTCTGGTGGTCCTGGCGGTAGGCGGTGAGCTGGGTCTGCTGCTGCACGGCCGTCGACAGCGCCTCGTCGGCGCGCCGCTGCAGGGCCAGCGCCTGGTCGCGCTGGCGTTCGGCGTGTTCGAGCAGGGTCACAAGGGCTTTGGGCATGAACAGAACGCGCGGGGTCACCAGCGCGGAGTCGTGAATCAGTGGCGGGTGATGTGGCGCAGCATCGCCAGGCTGTCGCCCAGCGTCGCGCGCGCACCGGTGTCCTGCTGCAGCATGGCCATCATGGCCGGCTGTGCGCGCACGGCTGCATCCAGTTCGGCGTCATGGCCGGGCACGTAGGCGCCCAGCTGGATCAGGTCGCGTGCCTTGCTCAGCTTGGAGAGCATCTTGCGCAGCTGGCGGGCGGATTCGATGTGCTCGCGTGTGGCCACATTGGTCATCACCCGCGAGATGGAGCGCTCGATGTCGATGGCCGGGTAGTGGCCCGACTCGGCCAGCTCGCGCGAGAGCACGATGTGGCCGTCGAGGATGCCGCGGGCGGCGTCGGCGATCGGGTCCTGCTGGTCGTCGCCCTCGCTGAGCACGGTGTAGAACGCGGTGATCGAGCCTTGGCCGGCGTGGCCATTGCCGCTGCGCTCGACGAGTTGCGGCAGCTTGGCGAAGCAGCTCGGCGGATAACCTTTGGTGGCGGGCGGCTCGCCGATGGCCAGTGCGATCTCGCGCTGCGCCATGGCGTAGCGGGTCAGCGAGTCCATCAGCAGCAGCACGTCCTGCCCCTGGTCGCGGAAGTGTTCGGCCACCGCGGTGGCGTAGGCCGCGCCCTGCAGCCGGTTCAGCGGCGGCGCATCGGCCGGTGCGGCGACGACGACCGAGCGCCGCCGGCCCTCCTCGCCCAGGATGTCCTCGATGAACTCCTTGACCTCGCGTCCGCGTTCGCCAATCAGGCCGACCACGATCACGTCGGCCGCGGTGTAGCGCGCCATCATCCCGAGCAGCACCGACTTGCCCACGCCCGTGCCGGCGAAGAGGCCGATGCGCTGGCCCTTGCCGACGGTGAGCATGGCATTGATCGAGCGCACGCCGGTGTCGAGCGGCTTGCGCACCGGGTCGCGCTCCATCGCGTTGATCGGGCGGCGCACCAGCGGCAGCGACTGCACATCGCGCAGCGGTCCGCCGTGGTCGAGCGGATGGCCGCTGGCATCGACCACGCGGCCCAGCAGCCCGTTGCCGATCGGCAGGTGGCGCGAGCGGTCCTCGCTGCGACGCCACAGGTGGCGGCTGACGCCAAGTTCGGGGGCCTGCACCGGCACGTCCAGCGGAATCACCCGTGCGCCGCTGGCCAGCCCGTGGATCTCGCCCGCCGGCATCAGGAAGGCCCGGTCGCCCGAGAATCCGACCACCTCGGCCTGGATCGCCGGCTGGCCCGGCATCAGCACTTCGCACAGCGAACCGACCGGCACGCGGATGCCCGCGACCTCCAGCACCAGCCCGGCCACCCGCACCAGCGTGCCCTGCACCGACAGCGGGAGCTTGGCGCTCGCCCGCTCGTGCAGGTCGTCGAGGTAACGCGCCCAGGCGTCCGTTGCGGTGGCCTTCATGGCGTGGGGGGATCGTTGTCTTGGTTGTTGTCCACCTCGGCCAGCGCCGGGGAGCCCATGGCCGCCACCGCACTCGCCCAGCGGGTGCCGAGCCGGGCGTCGACGACCCCCAGATCCGACTCCAGCAGACAGCCGCCGCGCTCGATGTGCGTGTCGGCGATCAGGCGGGCACCGCGGGCCTCGAAGGCGTCGGCGCAGCCCTGTTCGATCCAGGTGAGGTCCTCGGGATGGACCTTCACCGTGATGTGGCGCGCCGAGAGCAGCACTTCGGCCAGGGCCTCCTGCGTCACCTCCACGACCAGCGCAGCATTGGTCTGCAACTCGGCGCGCACGACCTGGCGCGCCATCTGCATGGTGATGCCGGCCAGTCGCTGCGCGAGCGACTGCTCCAGCGCGTCGATGCCCTGCTGGAACTGCACCAGCAGCGCCGCCACCGGTGCACCGACCTCGCTCGCCTGTTGCTGCCGGAAAGCCGCCAGCGCCTCGCGGGTCTCCGCGCGCAGGGCCTCCGTGGTTTCCTCGCGGCCGAGCTGGCGGCCCTGTTCGAAGACTTCGGCCAGCCGCGCCTGCAGCTGGGCCTGGCGGGCCGCACGCAGCGCCTCGGGATCGACCGGGGCTGGCGCGGGCACCGGCTCCTTGCCGCTGGCCTTGGCGGCCTCCTGGCGGAGCCGGGCGTCGAGGCTGTCGGGCACCCAGGCCACCGCCCGGCCAAGTTCCTCGCGCGGAATGAAGCGCGCGTAGGACGCGCCGGAGGGCCGGACCGGGCCGGGCGCTTCGGGCAGGTCCACCCGCGGCACGCGCTCGTGCCGCTCCAGCCGCTGCGCGAAGGTGCTGGGGGACGGGTCAGAGGAACTGGCCATCGCCTCCTCCGCTCATGGCGATCTGGCCTTCGTCGGACAGGCGGCGCACCACCTGCAGGATGGTCTTCTGTTCGGCCTCGACCTCGGCCACACGGACCGGGCCGCGCGAGGCCAGGTCTTCGCGCAGCATCTCGGCCGCGCGGCTGGACATGTTGCGGAAGATCTTCTCGCGCAGTTCCTCCGTCGCGCCCTTGAGCGCCACGAGCAGCGATTCGCTCTGCACTTCCTTGAGCACGGTCTGGATGCCGCGGTCGTCGACGCGCATGAGGTCGTCGAAGGTGAACATGTTGTCGGAGATCTTCTGGGCCAGGTCCACGTCGGTGCTGCGGATGTAGTCGAGCACCGAGGCCTCGACGCCCGTGCCCATGAGGTTGAGCACCTCCGCCGCCGTCTTGACGCCGCCCAGGTTGGACTTGCTGCCGCGCCCGCCACCGGCGAGCACCTTGGACAGCACCTCGCTGAGTTCCTGCAAGGCCGCCGGCTGCACACCATCGAGCGTGGCCAGGCGGATCATCACCTCGTTGCGCTGCGCCTCCGGGAAGCGCCGCAGCACGGCGCTGACCTGGTCGGGTTCGAGGTGAACCATGATCACCGCCACGATCTGCGGGTGCTCCAGCCGCAGCAGTTCGGCCACCGTCACCGGGTCCATCCACTTCAGGTTGTCGATGCCCGGCGCGTCGTCGGCGCCGACGATGCGGTCGAGCAGCAGCTTGGCCTTGTCATTGCCCAGCGCGCGGTGCAGGACCTTGCTGACGTAGTGGTCGGTGTCGAGGCCGAGTTCGATGAACCCCTCCTCTTCGACCTGCTCCTCGAAGCGGACCAGCACCCGCTCGTAGCGGTCGCGCGAGATCGACTTCGTGCGCGCGATCTTCTCGCCCAGGCTCTGCACTTCCTTCGGACTGAGGTGGCGGAACACGTCGGCCGCCTCCACCTCGCCCATCGAAATCAGCAGGATTGCGGCATCTTCCAGACCCTGGTCATCCATTCATCGCCTCTCAGTCCGCGTCCTTGCCATTGGCCCAGCCGCGCAGGATGCGTGCGACCGAGGCCGGATTCGTCCGCACCATCTGGCGCACGGCCTCCAGGCGCTTGTCCGAATCACTCAATTCCACTTCCGGTGCCGGCAGCGCCTGCAGGGCGGTGCCCACACCGTCGCCGCTCAGGGCCGGCAGCTCCGTGGCGTCGTCCACGACCGTGTCCAGCTGGCTGGCCAGCTTGGTGACTTCGGTTTCCTTGTCGCGGCGCAGGTCGCGCAGCACCGGCCGGATCACGCCGAACACCAGCGCCAGCCCGAGCAGGCCGAGCACCAGCGGCACGGCGAGCGTGCGCACCATCTCCAGCGTCTCCGGCTGTTTCCACAGCGGCAACGCGTCGATCTTGTCGAGCACCGGTGCCTTGAACGGCGCGTTGATGACCTTGACCGAATCGCCCCGCTCCTTGCTGAAGCCGACGGTCTCCTGCACCAGCGCGACCAGCTTGTCGATTTCCTCGGGCGACAGCGGCTGCGACTGGGTCTGGCCCTTCTTGTCGGTGCTGGTGCGGTGGTTCACGACCACGGCCACGGCGAGGCGGCGGATGCCGCCCGACGACGCGCGGGTCACACGGACGGTCTTGTCGATCTCGAAGTTGGTGACCGCGTCACGCCGGCCACCCGCACCCAGCGCGCCCTGCCCGACCTGTGAGGCCTGCATGGATTGCGCCGCGCCATTGATCGGCGCGGACGCCGCCGCCTGCGGCTGGTTGGTGGCCGCACCCGGCACACCGCTGGCCAGCGCACCGCCGCCCGAGCCACTGCCGTTTTCCGAGAGCTGCGAGCTGCGCACCGCCGCGGGCACACCACCCTGGTTGGGCTTGAATTCTTCGGTGGTCGACTCCGACTGCGAGAAGTCCAGCTCGGCCGACACCTGCGCGCGCAGGTTGTCGCGGCCGACCACGGGCTCCAGGATGTCGAGGATGCGCTTGGTATAGAGCGCCTCGATGCGCGCGATCTGCTGCACCTGGTTGGAATCGAGTCCGCCCGCGCCGCCATCGCCGCTGTCCGAGAGCATCGCACCGCTCTGGTCGAGCACGCTCACCGCCTTCGGGCTCAGCTCCGGCACGCTGGCCGACACCAGGTGCACGATGCCGGCGATCTGCGCGCGGTCGAGCGTCTGGCCGCCATGCAGGGTCAGCAGCACCGAGGCGCTGGGTTTCTGCTGGTCGCGGAAAAAGCCGTTCTGGTTGGGCAGCGCCAGGTGGACACGGGCCGACTCGACCGCCGACAGCGCGGTGATCGAGCGCACCAGCTCGCCCTCCAGGCCGCGCTGGAAGTTCAGCCGTTCCTGGAACTGGGTCGTGCCGAAGCGGGCGTTGTCCATCAGCTCGAAGCCGACCGTCGAGCCTTTGGGCAGGCCCGACTGCGCCAGCTTCAGGCGCACGTCGTGCACCTGGTCCGCTGGCACGAGCACGGCGCCGCCGCCCTCGCTGAAGCGGTAGGGCACGTTCATCTTGGTCAGCTGCGCCACGATGGCGCCGCCGTCCTTGTCGTTCAGATTGGAGAACAGCACCCGGTAATCCGGGCGCGCGCTCCACATCGCCGACAGGCCGATGATGGCCAGAAACAGCAGAAGGCCGCCCGCGAGCATGGCCTTGCGCATCGGGGGCAAGGCGGAGAAACGCTCCGCCAGACGTGCCACGCCAGCTCCGGGAGCCGGTGGTGCCGCAGTCAGGGTGGTCGAGCTGGAGAGGTCCATGTCCAATCGGTCGTTACACGCAGCCCAAATGGTCGCGCTGGGATTGGATTATTCGAGTGCGGCCCTGCGCCGAAGCCGGAAACAGGCAACCGATCCCCGCACTCTTCTGTCCATCCCACCAGCGGTACTTCCCTAGGATGGCGAAGCTGTGGAGGACCCCTCATGGACATGAAGCTCAAACCTTTCGACTTCGCCCAGGCCGTTGCACGGGCCGGGATGGCCGGCCTGGGCACGGTCACGTCGACCCCTTCCGCGGAGGGCCCGTCGGGCGGCTTCTCCCAGGTGTTCAGCCAGGCGCTGCGCAGCGTCAGCCAGGCCCAGAACACCGCGCACGACCTGCAGCGCGAGGTGACCCTGGACAACCCCAAGGTCAGCCTCGAAGAGACCATGGTCGCGATGCAGCGCTCCAACATCGGCTTCCAGGCCGCGCTGCAGGTGCGCAACCGGATGGTGCAGGCCTACAGCGACGTGATGAACATGCAGGTCTGAGCCTTCAGCCCGAAAAGCCATGCAAAAAGCCCCCGGTGGTGCGAACCCCGGGGGCTTTCTTGACTGTGCAGTGCGCTGCGCGGTCTACAGCGTCAGCAGCCGATGGCGTTTCTGCGTGTGGTCGAGGTAGCGCTGCAGATCCTTGTGGGCACCCGGGCTCAGGTCCACCAGTTCGCAGCCGATGCGGCGGAATTGCGACGGCTCCAGTCCGACATTCGACACATGCATCACCCGCAGCGTCACGTGCAGCCGGGTGGACGCATCGAGTTCGATGATCACCTCGGGCAGCACTTGCCCGCCATGGAACAGGTCCAGCTCCTCGTTGAGCATCAAGGCGACCCCGGTGTGGCTGATGTCGACGATGCGCAGATCGATCTGGCGCCGGGCCAGGTCGGGATGGCTCAGCAAGGCATGCGGCTGGGTCCGCCCGACCGGCCGCACGCGGAACGCATGGCGGCGCTGGAAGCGGAAGACCTCGCGCGGATACTGCGCATTGAAGGCACTCGCGCTGCGCCCGTGCACGAGCACCAGATCGTGCAGATCGAACTGCACCTTCACGCTGTCGAGGTAGCCCGTGGCCATCACCTCATGCGATTCGGTCATGCGCTGCACCGCCTCGTCGCGCGGATCGGCCGCGAAGACCAGCACGCCGCGCTGCGGATCTTCCGCCCAGAGCGAGGTCGGGTAGTTCACGCCGTCCGGGGTTGTCAGTGACAGCGGCACGTCACCATCGACGAACTGCTTGAGCAAGGCGCGGATCTCGACCAGCGCACGCACACGGTGTTCATTGACATCGGATGCAGGCTCACCGGCGCCGGGGCTGGTGGTCGAAGGGGAAGTCGGGGTGCTCATCCGGATCGCTCCTGCCAGAGGTCAATGCAGCGTCTTGCGGGGCGGGCCGGCCAGCATGCTGTCCAGGTCCTCCAGCCAGGGCTCGGCGAGCATGCGGATCTCGGCATCGTTGAGCAGGATGCGCTGCATGATCCGGGACTTCATCTGCACTTCCTCGCTGGCGAGCCGGTCCTGGCCGGCCGCGTGCTTGAGCTGCGAGATGAGGACGGCACAGGCCCCTTCGAGCTTCACGACACGGTCCCAGTTGCCCACGCGGGCGGCTTCCAGCATGTCGAGACTGGCCTGCTCGATGGCTTCGTAGTACTGCAGCAGGGTGCTCTTGCGCAGCGGGGGGCTGTACTGTGTGCGGGCGGTGGCGGCTTTGGACATGTTGGACCCAGTTTTTTTACTTCAGTACCAGGGGCAGGCAGGCCGATTGCCCGGACTCAGCCCGCTGCCCCGTGAGAAACATTGGCGCCGATGGCTGCCCAGGCATCGCGGAGCGGCCGGATCAGGCGGTCGACCTCCAGAAGCAGCGCCGGGTCATTCCGCAGGTTGCCGCGCGTCAGCTGAACCACCGCGTAGTGGTACAGGCTGCGCAGATTCCGGGCAATCTCGCCGCCAGACTCCATGTCGAGTCCGGCGATCAGGCCCTCTTCCAGGATGCGTACCGCCCTGCTGATCTGCGCGCACTTCAGTTCGACGATGCCGCTGGTCATCGCGACACGAGCCCGCCCGATCGATTCGAGAAAACCGTCGTACAGCATCAGCACCAGATGGTGTGGCGACGCCGAGGAAACGCCTGTTTCCACGCCGATCTGCCGATAGGCATTGGCGAAATGCTGCGGACGATTGAAGGGGGTGGACATGGCGCTGTTGAACATGCGATGGCTTCGGTTGGGGACGATTGGCAACTGGCAAGCAGTGTGAGTTGCTTATCGACTTGGCAATGCGGAGACTTGAGTTCGGATGCGCAGGCTGATCGGGCCTCAGGCGCACCCAGGCGCTGCGGCCAGGGGCGCGGGCGGCAGACCGGCGTCCTGACGCGCCACCATGCGCAGCAGGAGCTGCTCGAAGTCCCTTGCGAAGCGGCGACCGTCGAACAGGGTGGACTGGGTGCGTCCCAGCTCCAGCCTCGCCTTGAGTGCCTGGAAACGCGCCGGCTCCTGCGCCAAGGCAATGGCCCGCTGGATGTACTGGTCGATGTCGGTGCACGCCAGGTCCGGCAGGTCCAGCGCATGGAGCAGGCTACCCGCGACCCGGGACGCAAAGCTCTGCCCCATCAGGGCGAGCACGGGCACACCCGCCCACAGCGCGTCGCTGGCGGTCGTGTGCCCGCCGCAGGGGAAGGTATCCAGGCACAGGTCGGCCAGCGGCAGGCGTGACCGGTGCAGGTCACCGGAGAGAAACGGCGCGAACACCAGACGATCAGGATCCAGCCCGTGCTGCACGGCGGCCGCACGCAGGCGCTCCCGGGTCGGCTCCTGCTGCACCAGCAGCCACAGCACCGAGCCGGGTGTCGCCTCCAGGATGTGGCACCAGGCCGCAAACACTTCCGGCACGATCTTGTAGGCCATGTTGAAACTGGCGAACACGAACGTCGCGTCCTCGGGCAGTCCGCACTGCGCCCGGGTGACCGGTGCCGGCCGTGCACGGGTGCTGTCGTTGGGCTGGTAGCAGTGCGGCATCTGCGCGATGCACTCGGTGAAATGGGGCTGGGCGTCCATCGGTGTCGTGACCGGATCGCCGATGAAATAGTCGAGGCTGGGGGCACCCGCCGTCCCCGGGAATCCGAGCCAGGCGATCTGGATCGGCGCGGGACGGTAGGCCAGCACATCCATGCGCGAACCCAGCGTGTAGCCCTTCAGGTCCAGCAGCAGACCGATCTGGTCTGCCCGAATCCGCTCCGCCAGCTGTACGGACGACAGGTCGCCGGTCTCGATCCAGCAAGCCGCCGTTCGCTGGACGCGCGCGCGCAGCGCCGAGTGGTCGTCGGGGCCGCCGGAATAGAAATAGAGCGCGAACTGCCCGGTATCGATGCCCTCGAGAAACTCGGCCATCAGGATGCTGGTGGCATGGACATGGAAATCGCTCGACATCAGCCCGATGCGCAATTTCCCGTCCGGCCGGGGCACCTTCTGTCCAGACCGCTGGCGCACCGGCTGCATCCCCGCGCAATGCTCCTGGTAGGTCAGGCCGGCCGCCCATTTCAGGATGACAGGGTCGTCGGTGAGCGTGATCAGCGGAAACGGGCTCTTGCCGGTCACCGGGCGCTGGCGGGTCGTTTCCACGTGCGCGATGCACAGGCGCAGGCGCTCGAAATCCTCCGCCAGCCCCGCCCAGTCGCAGGCCCAGGAACTCGCGTGCGCCGCGCACAGGGCTGCGCCGAAATCGAGGGGGTTGTCATCGAGCAGCATGCGGTAGCACCAGGCGGCTTCCGCATGCCCGCCGAATTTCATCAAACCATGGCCCATGCCCTGCAAGGCCTGCTTCTTCAATATCGGATCCTGCCCTGCCCGGGTGAGTGCTTCCGAGCACGACCGGACCGTGCCATCGAAATCCAGCAGCGCCAATTGCGCCTTGGCCTTGGCCAGATACCACTTTCCGCTGCGCGCAACGTCGGCTTGCAAACCATCCAGGACCACCAGGGCCTCGGAATTCCGGTGGGCCTCCAGCAGGAAGTCCGCCAGTAACAAACATACTTCCGCATCGCTTTGCTGGAGTTGCCAGGCGCGCCCAAGGTGCTGAATCGCCTGCTCTGGCTGGCCGAGTTTGTGCTCGCATTGCGCCAGCAGCAGCCAATACAGTTGCTGGCGTGGCTCGGCCCGCACGGCTTTCAGGAATTGCTCTCTGGCCGCAGTGGCCTGGCCTTTGCGGAGAAACTCCTTGCCACGGATTCCTGCTCGTCGGGCCAGATCGCTTTCACCCTTCGGGCCTGCAGGACGGGACGATGCGGGACGTACGGCGGTGTTGGCAGTCATGATGGGAGCGCAGCCTCGAAAAGCAGAAGTGGGGACGAGTCTAGGACCCGCCCCCACCTGTCAACGCCGGAAAAAGTCCGCGCCAGACGCCAGTTCGATCACCCGTAGAGTTGCTTGATCATCAGGTTGACCGAGTTGCTGGTTGCCGTGATATTCGACATCCGCTGGTCCAGCGCGTCATATTGCTTGCGCAGCCGGGCCTCGATGCCCTGGTACCGCACATCCAGCGCATCCTGCCGATCGGTGACCCGGCGCAACTGGCTCTTCAGACCGGCGGTCCGGGTTTCCATGGGACCGTCCGTGCCCTGGGCAGCATCAGCAAACGCACGAAACCGCTTCGCAAACCCCGTCATTGCGGTGGAATCTCCGGTGCCGCCACCATTGAGCAGGGCCTTCACCTGGGATGGATTGGCCAGCGCGTCGTCCAGTTTGGACGACTTCAATTCCAGTCGGCCCGTCGCATTCAAGGACAGCCCGATGTCGGACAGTCGACTCAGCGAACCGCTGCCAGTGCCGGTGAAATTGTCGTGGAGCAGCGACTGCATCTTGTTCAGCAATCCGATGGCGGTGCGGTCCGACTGGAGTTTTCCGGCGGTCTTGGTCGCGGCGTCGTATTTGGTTTCCGTCTTGATCTGATCGACCATGCCGTTGTAGGCGGACATGAAATCGTTGATCCTGGCCTTCACGTCCGTGAAATCGGCCGCCACCGTCATTTCGATCGGACTGGTCGTGGTCTTGTTGAGCTTGATCGATACACCCTCGACCACCCCGTCCAGCGTATTCGAGGCAGAGGTGACCGAGATGCCATTGACGACGGCACTCGCATTGCGCGCACGCTGGCTGAGCGCCATTGGCGACGCCGTGGACGTGGCATCGAAAGCCAGCGCCGACAGACCGGTCGCGGCGTTGCCATCGTCATTCGTCTCGTTCACCGACACGCGAAACGCGTTTTCCGCCCCGGTGGCGGTGGACCGCAAGGTCAGGCGGGAGCCTGACGCGTCCGTGACGATCCCGGCCGTGACGCCTGCGGCGGCCGCATTGATCTTGTCGCGGATCGATCCCAGAGAGACGTCACCCGACCCGATCGAGATGGTGATGCCGGAGGTGCCGGTCTTGGAGGTGAACGCGGTGGGCGGAGCCCCCCCGGTCCAGCTGCCAATGTCAATCGTCAGGGTGCCTTCGGAGAGTTGAGAGGCACTTGAGGCGAACGCCGTGCTGCTCACGGTCTGCGCCGAAGCCAGGGCGTCCACCTGCAGGGAATAGGAACCGGTCGCCCCGCTTTTCCCGCTGATCGACGTCACGGTCGCCACCGAGGCGTCCGACAACGTGGTGGAAGTCTTCCCCCAGAGTTCCGAGGAGTTGAACGCGGCCGACTTGTCCCGCAGCGTGGCCAGCGTGTTCTGGATCTTGCCGAAAGACGAGATCTTGGCGTTGATCGACGACTCCTCCTTGTTGAGGGCGATCAACGGCTGTTTCTCGATCGTCATCAGCTGGCTGATGATCGACGTGACGTCCAGGCCGCTGCCCAGACCGGATGAGGTGACGGAACCCATGGTGCAAACTCCTCAAGCACCGAAGCGCAAACACGGCTGGGCCGGTCTGCGCACACGATGCATCGACTTGACTGACAGGGACCGGGGCGGGTAGATCCAGGGATGTATCCCGCCTCGGCCTATTCCACTTCCGGATCGATCAGCGCAGCAGCGACATCACCTGCTGCGGGGCCTGGTTGGCCTGCGCCAGCATCGCGTTGCCCGCCTGCTGCAGCACCTGCGCACGCGACATGTTCGAGGTTTCCACCGCGAAGTCCGCATCCATGATCCGGCCCTTGGCGGCCTGCAGGTTCTCCGACGTCGTGCTCAGGTTCGCCACCACGCTCTCGAAGCGGTTCT
>NZ_CAWURG010000070.1:0-18850 GCF_963924895.1 uncultured Sphaerotilus sp. | reverse complement strand
GGCGCCGCTCGCAGGCCTGGGCGGCGCGTAGTCGGGGATGGGGCGGCGCACCTGCGGCGGCCGGCCGGCGTGATGATCGGAACAGCGGGTGAACTCTGCTTCTTCTGCATAGAAAGGTTCCGAGGCGCGGCGGTGATAGTGGAAATTGTCCTTTCACCCTGGATCTAGCCATGCCGCAACTTCGACTGCTTTCCGCTTCCATCGTTCTCGCACTGGGCCTGTCCGCTTGTGGCGGTGGTGGCGATTCTCCGACTGCCACGCCGGATGCCGGTACGCCCAGCGCTTCCGCCAGCGCACTGAACGGCGTGCTGGTCGACGACCTGATCGTCGGCGCGACCATCTTCTGCGACGGCAATGACAACGGTGTCCTTGACGCCGGCGAGTCCAGCGCGACCACCGACGCCGACGGCAAGTACGTCTTCGACAAGGCCTGCTTCGCCCCGATCGTGTCGACCGCAGGGACGGGCTACGACAAGTCCACGCTGAAGGCGCCGAAGGGCCAGTACAGGGCACTGGCGGGCAGTGCAGTGGTGTCGCCGTTCACGACCATGCGCGCTGTCAGCGGCCTGACCGACGCGGAGTTCAAGGCCGTGCTGGCCAAGCTGGGCCTGGGTGGCATCGACGTCGCGACCTTTGATCCGACCAAGGACGTCGCCCGTGCCACCACGGCCGCCGCGCTGGCCAAGATCCTCAACGACATCTCGGAAATCGTCACCGCCGCTGGCGGAGATTCGGCAGCAGCCTTCAAGGCGGCGACCATCGCCATGGCCCGCCATGCGAAGTCGAGCACCGGCAACGCCTTCGGCAGCGACACCGACCTGAACGACCTCGTCAGCGCTGCGGCCGAGGCCGGCCTGACCGCTGGCAACAAGAACAGCGCCGGCGGCGCGATCTGGTCCGCCAAGGCGCTGGCCAATGCCCGTTCCCTGGCCACGGCCGGCATCACCACGCTGGCAGGCAACATCAAGCGCCGCACCTCGCTGGCCGACGCCCTGGATGACCTGAGCAGCGGTGCGGCGGTGAATGTCGTCGACGACACCGACCTGGAAGACGACACCAAGGTCGCCGAAGGCCGCGGCCGTGCCGGTGACGCGGTCGAACTGGGCAAGGCGCAGTACGTCTCCGTCAGCGGGGACGTCGTCACGGTGGCTCCGCTGTCGGGCACGGCCACGGACTACACGCTGTCGCAGTTCGCCGCCGGCATGAGCCTGCCCGGCCAGACCCTGTCGACGCTGAGCCATGTCACCCTGCCGCTGAAGGCCACCACGCTCGCGCTGCCGCGCCAGGGTGCCGTCGTGGCGCTGGCGCTGGAGATCGAGAACAAGACCACCGGTGGCCTGATGCAGGGCGCCATCGACAAGGTCGTGCTCAAGCGCAACACGGACGGCAGCGTCAGCGCCACCATCCGCAGCGACTCGAAGGTGCACCTGTACCTGAAGACCGCATCCGACGTCCAGATCGGCACCGGCGCGACGCCGCTGGAAGGGGTTGGTACGCCGCTGCTGACCAATGGCACCGATGGCCTGGGCATCGACCTGCAGAAGCTGGCGAACGGCATGCGCAAGCAGTTCCCGGACAACGTCTCGCTGATCAACAAGGTGCTGACCGAGCAGGGCAACTTCGCGGTCAAGGTCGTCGTGAACGAGATGGACTTCCGCCATGCCGACGGCACCCGCCTGGGCGTGGGCAAGGTGGCCGTCAAGGTGCCGGGCAGTGATGCCGTGGCCCGGAAGGTGAGCGGCATCGCCGTGTCCGGCCTCGTCACGTTCTGAGCCGGTGATGCAGCGCCGCGCCCGTCTGGCTCCGGCCGTCTTCTCCTTGCTGGGGAGCATGGCCGGTCTGGCGGGCGCAGCGCCGCTGGACGCCTTGCTGGATGTCAGTGACGCGCCGGCCGGCGCGGGTACCCGCTGGAGTGTCGAAGCCGTGGGCGACGTCACCCAGCCGGTCTTCGATCTGGTGGGGGTCGACCGGCAGGCCGGGCGGACCGATTCGGTTCGGTTTGGTCTGGTTGCCGGTCCCTGGTCGTTCACGCTGGGTGGCCACCAGCGGGCCATCCACAACAAGTCCGATGACTACCAGGTGCAGAGCTGGCACACCGCCGCGCAGTTCGAACCCGGACGCGCGTTTGGCGGTGCGACGGTCGGCAGCCCCTGGCGCTGGGCGCTGCGCCTGAGCGCCTGGGGCAACCGCGCCGACCATCTGGTGCAGAGCAGCAACGCCGTGCTGAAGGTCAGCGGCCTGAAGGCGCGTCTGGTCGAGATGGAACTGGTCCAGCCCCGGGACCTGCAACTGCAGTTCGACCTGGTCGGCCGCTACGCCATGCCGGTCAGCCGCTGGACGCTCAGCGGGTTCGCCGGCGCAGGCACCAGCGAAGTCACCCGCTCGGTCGTCAGCGGCAAGGCGACGATTTCGGGCTGCACCTACCAGCTCCAGTTCGGCGACACGCGCCTCAATGCGCTGCCGCTGGCGGACTGCCCCCAGGCGCTCATCGTCAGCGTGCCCAACAAGCTCCTGCAGGTCGATGTGCTGCAGGAAACCCGCTACCGCTCGATCTACGGACATGCCGGTGGCGCGCTGCACTGGCAGGATGCCCACTGGCGTCTGGCGCTGGGCGGCGAGCTGCAGCAGTGGCAGCGCAACGGTTTGAACGAACTCCGGACGCGCAATGCGATCCTGGTGGCCGAGGCCGATCGCACGCTCACGCCGTCGGTGTCGGCGGTGCTGCGCGGGCAGTACCAGCACCGGCAACTGCTCGGCGAGGTGCCGATGCTGTTCAACGCGCGCGCCACCAGCAGTGCCAGCCGCCACGTCGGCCTGGTGACGGTGGGCTTGCTGGCCCGGTTCTGAGTTTCCGGCGCCCGCCGCGGGCGTCAGTGCAGCGACTGCATGATCGCCGCCAGCAGCGCGTCGGCCCGGAAGGGCTTGTGCAGCACCTGCAGCCCGCTCGCAGCCAGCAGCGACAGATCGTCCGGCGCCGTGTCGCCCGTGACCACCAGCACCGGCACCGGGCCGCCATAGCGCCGCACGGCCTCGATCACGTCCACGCCGGTCGAGTCGCGCAGGCGGTGGTCGGTGATCAGCAGGTCGATGCCGACATGGCCGCGCGGCAGGCTCGACAGGTGCTGGCGCAGCATGGCCAGGCCGTCGTGGGTCCGCACGATGGCCCCCCACGCTTCCAGACGTGCACGCATCGCGGCCTGAACGGCCGGCTCGTCCTCGACAATGGTCAGACGCAGTCCCTGCAGCGGCCGGGCATCGACCTCCGCCGCGAGCGGCGTCTTCAGCGGGGTGCGCGTGCGCGGCACTTCCACCGAAAAGCAGCTGCCCCGGTCCAGGCGCGAGCGCAGGTGCAGGCGGTGACCGAGCAGCGCGGCGCTGCGCTGCACGATCGACAGGCCCAGACCGAGGCCGCGGCTGCCATCCCGGTGGCTGGCGGAATGCCGGGCGACCGGCTGTTCGCCAGGCTGGTCGGCGATCTGCACGAATTCTTCGAAAACGGTGTGCTGCAGCGCCTCCGGGATGCCGTGTCCGGTGTCCCAGACCTCGATGTGCAGCAGCTCGCCGCGGCGCCGTGCAGCCACCAGCACACCGCCGGTCTCGGTGTAGCGCACCGCGTTGCTGACCAGATTGCGCAGGATCTGCTCCAGCATCACCGGATCGGAGACCACCGCATCGCGCGTCGGGCGAAAGCGCAGGCGGATGCCCTTGCGGCGTGCGCTCTCGCCCTCGTGGGTGGCGATCGCGTCGAACAGCGCCTGCAGCGCCACGGACTGCTGGCGCGGGCGCATCGTGCCGGCCTCCAGCCGCGACAGGTCGAGCAGGCCCTTGAGCAGTTCCTCCATCGAGGACACGGCCTCGTCGACCCGGTCCGTCATCGGCCGCAGCACGACCGGCACCTGCTCGCGCAGCAGGTCGATCAGCAGCCCGATCGTCACCACCGGCTGGCGCAGGTCGTGGCTGGCGGCGGTGAGGAAGCGGGTCTTGGCCTGGTTGGCCTGCTGCAGGGCCTGGGTGCGCTCGGCGACGCGGCGCTCCAGGTCGGCGTTGAGCTGTTCCACCTGCTGCAGGGCGCCGACGAGCCGCTTGATCAGCACCCCGCCGACGACGGCCAGCGACACCGGCAGCGCGTAGGGCAGCCAGAAGGTGTCCATCACCGAGGTCAGGCCGCGCCAGTAGACATAGTCGTGCAGCCCGGACAGCATCGACACCACCACGGCCGCCACCATCGTGCAACGCAGGGCGATCCGGACCCGGCGTGTCTCCCGCCACAGCGGCACCAAGGCGAGCACCATGCCGGCGAACATCATCGGGTAGCTGCCGGCACGCACCGCTTCGAGCGAGTCGGTCAGCCAGCCCAGCGCGGCCATCGCCAGCAGGACCGCGGTGCAGACCTGCAGGATGCCGAAGGCGACCGGGTGCGGACGGCCGGAGAGCACCATCGCCGTCCGGCACAGCATGGCCGAGGCCACCAGCTGCAGCGCGAAGTAGACCGCGTTGAGCAGGGGCGACGCCGCGATCACCATGTTGTAGTGGGTGATGTTGCTCGCCGCGATCAGCACCCACAGGGCGCCGAAGCTGCCCAGCAAGCGCTCGCTGCGCCGCCGCCACCAGATCAGCAGCATGACCACTGCCAGCGCAGCTCCCGCGACGTTGAGCCAGATGGGCAGCATCACCGACAGGCGCAGCCGTGTCAGGTAGCCCTCGGCCATGGCGTCGGCGGGGCCGATCGCCACGGTGGACAGGCCGCCGCGGCTGCTGTAAGCCACGGACAGCTCCAGGTGGTTCACGCCGGCCCGCAACAGGTGCGGCGGAATGCTGATCCAGTGCACCGTCGGGTAACCGCCCGCGGTGACCGGGTCGACGTGGTCCAGCGCCTCGCCGCTCACCAGCCAGCCGTTCAGGCGCACCTCGTGCACGTCGCTGAGCCGCGGCATGCAGATCGCCCACAGGGTGGTGGGGGCGGTGTCGAGGGTGATGCGGCTGCGGTAATGGCCGATGCCGGTGTCGTCCAGACCGCGGGCGCTCCAGGTGTCGGGCAAGGGCACGGGGGTCGGGGTGGTGCGCCGGTCCGTGGTGAACAGCGCTTCGTGCAATTCGATCGCCGTCGCGGCATGGCTGTCCGCAGGCTGGTCCGGATCATCGGCGCGGGCGGTCGCGGGTGCCAGCGACAGCAGCAGACCACACAGGGTCAGCAGGCACAGGACAGCGGCGAGGAGGCGGGCAGCGGCGGTGTTCATCGGCGGACAGGATCATCGCAGACCTGCCCGCCGCCAGACGCCATCCGACGGGGATTCAGCTCGGCTGCAGGCCCAGGATCCACTGCACGAGCTTGCGCGCGTCGGCTTCCTTGATCGCCACGGCGTTCGGCGGCATCGCCAAGCCGGAGGCCTTGCCCTTCCAGTGGCTCTCGTAGGGATTGGAGCCGGTGAGCACCGTGTGGGTCAGCGTGTCCAGGGCCTTCTTGTCGCCCTTGTACTTGGCGGCGACGTCCCGCCAAGCCGGGCCGATCGGTGCGAGGCCGTCCGGACCCTTGCCGCCCGGGTCGACCTGGTGGCAGGTCATGCAGCCACTCTTGCTGGCCAGGGCGAGCATGGCGTCGTCTTTGGCCGGTGCGGCCGGTGCGGCCTGGGCGACTCCAGCGGCGAGCACCAGGGCGACGGCGGCGAGGGAGGGGGTGAAGGCGGTCTTCATGGAGGCTCCTGAAGCGGCGCATGGGCCGCAGGGTGTTCGGATGCCGCCAAGTTACGGCCTCCCCATGCCCCGTCCCCTTGCGCAGGATCAAGCCGCGCGGTGCTTTTGTCAGCGTGGAGCAGCGCTGTTGCCGGCTGGATCGCCGGTGTTGCCGGCCGTTGCTGCACGCTGGAGCAGCATCGCGTCACCGTAGCTGAAGAAGCGCATCTCGCGCGCGATCGCCTCGGCGTAGAGCGTGCGGATGGTGTCGTAGCCGGCGAAGGCGCTGACCAGCATCATCAGCGTGCTGCGCGGCAAGTGGAAGTTGGTCACCAGCCGGTCCACGACCTGGAACTGGAAGCCCGGTGTGATGAAGATGTCCGTCTCGCGTGCGCCGGCCTGCAGCGTGCCGCCGAGCGCGGCGGATTCGAGCGAGCGCAGCGTGGTGGTGCCGACCGCGACGACCTGGCCACCGCGGGCACGGGTCGCGGCGATGGCGTCCACGGTGGCCTGCGGCACCTCGAACCACTCGCTGTGCATCCGGTGCTCGGCGATCGTGTCCACGCGCACCGGCTGGAAGGTGCCGGCGCCGACGTGCAGCGTGACGCTGGCGCGCCCGATGCCGCGGGCGTCGAGTGCGGCGAGCACGCCTTCGTCGAAATGCAGCGCCGCGGTTGGTGCCGCCACGGCGCCGGGGTGGCGCGCGAACACGGTCTGGTAGCGGCGCTCGTCGTCGGCGTCGTCCGCGTGGGTGATGTAGGGCGGCAGCGGCACGTGGCCGAACTGCTCCAGCAGCGCGAGCGCGTCACCGGGCAGGCGCAGGTGGAACAGCCCGTTTTCCGGCCCGCAGCGCCCGAGCACCTCCGCGGCGAAGGTGGCCCCGGCGGCATCGCGGAAATGCACCGTCTGCCCCGCCTTCGGCGACTTGCTGGCGCGCAGGTGGGTCCAGACCTCGTGCCGCCCGTCCGCCGTACCCGGCAGCACGCGCTCGACCAGCGCCTCGACGCCGCCGCCGGTGTCTTTGGCGCCGTAGAGCCGGGCGCGGATCACCTTGGTGTCGTTGAAGACCAGCAGATCGCCCGGCGACAGCAGCGCCGGCAGTTCGCGGAACACGCGCTCCACCGCGGGCAGCGTGCGCCCGTCGAGCAGGCGTGAAGCGCTGCGCTCGGCGGCGGGGTGCTGCGCGATCAGCGCGGGCGGGAGGTCGAAATCGAAGTCGGCGACGGTGTGGTTCACGGTGGGGTGGTGCGCGGTGGCTTGCGGTCGGAATCGGAGCGGCGCAGAATATAACAGCGGTTATAACTCGGAGCCTGCCATGCATGCATTGAAGCTTACCCAGATCGGGAACTCGGTTGGCGTGATCCTGCCGAAGGAGTTGTTGGCCCGGCTCAAGGTGGAAAAGGGCGATACGTTGTTTGTGACCGAGACCCCGGATGGGCTGGCGCTGACCTCGTTTGATCCTTCGTTCGAGGAACAACTGGAGATGGGCCGCGAGTTCATGCGCGAGTACCGTGACACCTTCCGGGCGCTGGCCAAATGAGCGTTGCCGCCAACACCCCTTGGCGCTGGGTGGACAAGCGAATGCTGATGTTGCTCCACGACGAAAGCCTGGCGCAGCACGGTGGTCTGTCCGGGTTGCGTGACGAAGGTTTGCTCGATTCGGCCTTGGCGCGACCGCAGAACCTCGCGACCTATGGCGATCCTGATTTGGCGGCGTTGGCAGCGTCGTATGCGTTCGGGTTGGCGCGCAACCACCCGTTCGTGGACGGCAACAAGCGTGCAGCGTTCCTCGGGGTCGGTTTGTGCCTTGGTCTCAACGGCTGGCGCCTGACCGCCGGGCAGGCCGAGGCGACGGTGGCGGTGCTGGCGCTGGCGAGCAGCGAGATCGGTGAAGACGAATTCGCCGCCTGGTTGCGCCAACACATGGCCCGCCGTGGACGTTAAGGACGCCCTGGCGCCGGCCGCGAAAGCCGCCAAGTCCGCCCCCCAGCGGGCCATGGAAAAACTCGGCCTCGTCCGCGACATCGACCTCGCGCTGCACCTGCCGCTGCGCTACGAGGACGAGACGCGCCTGACGCCCATGTCCGCGCTGCGCGACGGCGACACCGCGCAGGTCGAGGCGGTCGTGCGCGAGGCGTCGATCCAGGGCGGGCGGCGGCAGCTCGTCGTCTGGCTGGTCGAAGGGCGCCACGAGCTGATCCTGCGCTTCGTGCATTTCTTTCCGTCGCACCAGAAAGCATTGGTGCCCGGTGCATTGGTGCGGGCGCGGGGTGAAGTGCGCGGCGGCTTCCTCGGGCGCGAGATGGTGCATCCGGCGTTCAAGGTCGTGCAGCCCGGCGCACCGCTGTCCGACGCGCTCACACCGGTCTACCCGACGAGCGCGCAACTGCCGCAGGTCTATCTGCGCAAGGCGGTCGCGGCCGGCCTGAAACGCGCGCCGCTGGACGAGGTGCTGCCGAGAGACGTGGTGCCGCGTGGCTTGCCGGGTCTGCGTGAAGCGCTGAATTTTCTGCACCACCCATCCTCGGCCGCCAGCCTCGCCGCGCTGGAAGAACGCACGCACCCCGCGTGGCAGCGCATCAAGTTCGAGGAACTGCTCGCCCAGCAGCTCTCGCAGCTCACCGCGCAGCGCGAACGCGCCCGCCTGCGTGCCCCCTCGCTGAAGGCCAAACCGGGTGGCCTGCACGAACAACTGCTCGCCGCGCTGCCGTTTTCGCTCACCGGCGCGCAGCACCGCGTCTCCAACGAGATTGCCGCCGACCTGCGCCGCCCGCAGCCGATGCACCGCCTGCTGCAGGGCGATGTCGGTTCCGGCAAGACGGTGGTGGCGGCGCTGGCGGCGGCGGTGGCGATCGACGCGGGCTGGCAGTGCGCGCTGATGGCGCCGACTGAAATCCTCGCCGAGCAGCATTTCCGCAAGCTGCTGCAGTGGCTGGAGCCGCTGGGCATCGGCGTTGCGTGGCTCACCGGCAGCCGCAAAGGCAAGGCGCGTACGGCGATGGTCGAGCGCATCGCGTCCGGCGAGGCCAAGCTGATCGTCGGCACGCACGCGGTGATCCAGGGCGACGTGCATTTCGCCAAGCTCGGGCTGGCCGTGATCGACGAGCAGCACCGTTTTGGCGTGGCGCAGCGGCTGGAGCTGCGCCACAAGCTGGCCGAGCAGAAGCTGGAGCCGCACCTGCTGATGATGAGCGCGACCCCGATCCCGCGCACGCTGGCGATGACCTACTTCGCCGACCTCGATGTCAGCACCATCGACGAGCTGCCCCCAGGCCGCACCCCCATCGTCACCCGCGTCTTCGCCGACAACCGCCGCGACGACGTGATCGCCCGCGTGCGCGATGAGGTACACAAGGGGCGACAGGTGTACTGGGTCGTGCCGCTGATCGAGGAGTCCGAGGCGCTCGACCTGCAGAACGCCACCGAGACCCACGCGCAGCTCTCGGCCATCTTCGACGGCGTGGCGGTCGGCCTGCTGCACGGGCGCATGTCGTCGGCGGACAAGGCAGCGGTGATGGCCGAGTTCACGGCGGGGCGCATGAGCGTGCTGGTGGCGACGACCGTGATCGAGGTCGGCGTGGACGTGCCGAACGCCAGCGTCATGGTGATCGAGCACGCCGAGCGCTTTGGCCTGGCGCAGTTGCACCAGTTGCGCGGGCGGGTAGGGCGCGGCGCGGTGGCGAGTGTCTGCGTGCTGATCTACACCTCGCCCCTGTCGCAGACCGGCCGCGAGCGGCTGAAGGCGATGGCCGAGACGACGGACGGGTTCGAGATCGCGCGGCGGGATCTGGAGATCCGCGGGCCGGGCGAGTTCATGGGGGCCAAGCAGTCGGGTGATGCGCTGCTGAAGTTCGCGGATCTGGCGCAGGACGAAGCCCTGCTGGAGCGCGCCAAGGCCGCGGCGCCGGGGCTGCTGGACGCGCACCCGGACGCGGCGCGGGCGCACATCAGCCGGTGGCTGGGGGGGAAGATGGAGTTTCTGAAGGCTTGACGGCGGTCGCACCGGGCCGCAACTGCCGCCGCCGCTCCGCACTCAAGTAGGGCCACAGCAGCGCCATCACCTGCCGCGTGCCGTGGCGCACGGCGGCATCGGCGTTGTCCGGCTCCAGGGCGTGGCGCGGGTCGCGCACGTACTCGTAGCTGAGCCAGTAGGTCAGCAGCACGACGATCGAGATCGACAGCGCGCTCGCATCTTCGGCGGACAAAGGCTCGCCGTCGATCACGCACAGCCGCACCACCCGCTCGCGCACCGCCACTTGCTGCAGAGCCAGCGCCGCCTGGCAGCGGGTCTCGAGCTGGCGGTTGCGGGTCAGCAGGTCGTTGAGGTCGCGGAAGATGAAACGGAAGTCCCAGGCCAGCCGCAGCAGGCCGGGCACGAGGTTCCACGCGCCTTCCGCGTCATCGGCCGGTCCGGCGGCGACGAGGGCTTCGGTCAACGCCTGCTCGTAGCGGCTGACCAGCGCATTGACCAGCGCCTCCTTGGCCGGGTAGTGGTAGTAGAGATTGCCCGGGCTGATGTTCAGGTCGGCCGAGATGGCATTGGTCGAGACGTTGGGCTCACCATAGCGATTGAACAGCGCCAGCGAGTGGTCGAGGATGCGCTCGGCGGTGCGGCGTGGTGCTTTCTTGGCCCGATCGGCGGTGGTCATGCGGCGAATCTAGCACCAGCGCGGTGCAGTTCCGCCGTGGGTTTCCCTATGGCTCAGGCGCCGGCCAGCTTGTCCTGCGTCTTCGTGTCGAAGTCGCTCGCCTCGTGCCGCTCGTGCAGCTGGCTGGACGGCTCGCCGAAGGTGCGGTTGACCTTGCGTCCGCGCTGCACGGCCGGACGGGCGGCCACCTGATCGGCCCAGCGCTGGACGTTCTGGTAGTCCTGCACCTGCAGGAACTCGCCCGCGCCGTACAGCACGCCCTTCACCAGCGCGCCGTACCACGGCCAGATCGCCATGTCGGCGACCGTGTAGTCGGCACCCGCGATGTAGGGCTGCTCGGCCAACTGGCGGTCGAGCACGTCGAGCTGGCGCTTGACCTCCATCGCATAGCGGTCGATCGCGTACTCGATCCTGATCGGCGCGTAGGCGTAGAAGTGTCCGAAGCCGCCGCCGAGGAACGGCCCGCTGCCCATCTGCCAGAACAGCCACGACAGGCACTCGGCCCGCTTGGCCGGCTCGGTCGGCAGGAAGGCGCCGAACTTCTCGGCGAGATAGACCAGGATCGCGCCCGACTCGAAGACCCGGATCGGCGCGGGGCCGCTGTGGTCCACCAGCGCGGGGATCTTGGAGTTGGGATTGGCCTCGACGAAGCCGCTGCCGAACTGCTCGCCCTCGTTGATCTTGATGAGCCAGGCGTCGTACTCGGCGCCCGTGTGGCCGAGGGCGAGCAGCTCTTCCAGCAGGATCGTCACCTTCACGCCGTTGGGCGTGGCCAGCGAGTAGAGCTGCAGCGGGTGGCGGCCGATGGGCAGCGCCTTGTCGTGCGTCGGGCCGGCAATGGGGCGGTTGATGTTGGCGAATTGGCCGCCGTTGGCCTTGTTCCAGGTCCAGATCTTGGGTGGGGTGTAGGGCGTGGTGTCGGTCATCGGGTGGCTCCAGGGTGTGGGCGAGGCTGGCGAAGACTCTACGGGAAACGCCAGGCATCTGCTGGATGCTCCGTGTGACGCGCCCGCTTGTGCCGACAGGCCGAGAAGTTTAGACTGCGTTGAAACATTGCAGCGGAGAACAGCCATGACCGAAGCGGTACTCGACATCAAGCACTGGGGCAACAACCTGGGCGTGCGTCTGCCGGCGGCCATCGCCACGGCGGCCCGGCTGCACGCCGACCAGCGTGTCAGCCTGACCGTGCAAGGCGACAGCGTCGTCATCACGCCCATCCGCGATGAGGTGTTGACCCTGGAGCAACGCCTGTCCCGGTTCGACCCGGCGCGCCACAGCGGGGAAGCCATGGTCGCCGACACCAGTCTGGGGGCCGAGCGGTGGTGAGCGTCGCCAAGACCTGGGCACCGCAGCGCCAAGACGTCATCTGGATCGACTGCAACCCGCAGCGCGGGCAGGAGATGCGTGACGTTCATCCCTTCCTGGTGCTGTCGCCCAAGCCATTCAACGAACGCACCTCGCTGGTCATCGGCCTGCCCATGACCACGGCCGCCTACAACGCCGACAACCCGTTCGCTGTCGCCGTCGGCACGGCGGGCGGACGGCGGGCAGGCAAGACCAGTTATGTGCTTTGCCACCAGCCCAAATCCTTCGACTGGCGGCTGCGCGCCGGCGTGCCACACCCGATGAAACGGGTTTCGGACGCAGGCTTTGCGGAAGTGCTGCTGGTCCTCAATCAGATCGTGCAACTGGCCTGAGACGGCTGACCCAGGCAAGTGCCGTCGCCTTGCTCAATCTGTTGCACGCTGGCTGGCCTGAAAGAACGCCACCATCGCCGCCGTGGCATCCGGCCCGGTCGGGTCCGTGTAGGTCCCGGCCGCGCTGCCACCAGACCACGCGTGGCCGGCGCCGTGCACCATCCACTGCTCGGCCAGCACCTGTCCCGCGGCGTTCCGCACGCGGTGCACGGTGTAGGCGACACCCTGGTCCGTTTGCCCCTGCGTGGTTTCGCGGGTGCCCAGCGCCTCGAAGGGCCGCATCGCCTCGTCCGCATTGGTCGGATGGACCATCGTGTCGTGGTCGCCATGAAAGACGATGGTGGGGGGTGGCGGTGTGGCCGACGGTGCGGTGGCGCCGGTTGGCCCGGATTTCATCACCGCCATCGCCTTGAACAGATCGCTGGCCAGCCCGGTTGGCACGCCCGAGTGCAGCCCCACGGCGGCGAACCGCTCCGGATACGTCTCGCCCAGCACCGCCGCCATCGCGCCACCCGCCGACAGCCCGGCCACCCAGACCCGCGCCGGATCGACCCCGTGCGTCTGCACCACCTCCCACGTCAGATCGGCCAGCAGCGCCGCCTCGCCGCGGTCGCGCTGCTGGTGGTTGTGCTTGAACCAGTTCCAGCAGCGTTGCAGGTTGGCGAACGCACTCTGCGCCGGGTAGAGCACCAGGAAGCCGCCTGTGCGTGCGGCGTCGTTCATCCGGGTGCCGGTGGCGAAGTCGTCGGGCGTCTGGGTGCAACCGTGCAGCATCAGCAGCAGCGGGCGCGGGGCAGGGCGCTGGCCGGCCGGGGACGGCGGGAGGTAGAGCTTGTAGTCGCGCGCGCCGAACCGGTGCACGAACCGCCCGGCGATGAACTGCTCGTCGATGGCGGCAATGCGGATGCCTGGCCCTCCCGCCGGGGAGGTCGGGCTGGCGGGGCCGGTGTCGGTTTGGCCGATGCGGCGCAGCAGCCGCTTGAGTTTTGCCAGCAGGCGCTTCAGGAAGGGAATCGGATTCAGGTTCATGCGGTGCGCGGGTGGCCAGTTCCGTTGCAGTGTAGGGAGATGAGGGGGCTGCCGCTATCCTTCGCACCGGTTTTCCCTTTGCTTCACCTTTCGCCTTTTACCAGCCCCTCCGGGAGTCCCCATGAAGTTCCTCGTCCTCAACGGCATCAACCTCAACATGTTCGGCAAGCGCGACCCGAAGCAGTACGGCACGACCACGCTGGCGCAGATCGACGAGCAACTGCTGGCGCTGGGCGCCGAGCTGGGCGTCGAGGTCGAGTGCTTCCAGACCAATTTCGAAGGCGAGATGGCCGAGCGCATCCACCGTGCCCACGGCGAGGGCGTGGCCGGCGTGCTGATCAACGCGGGCGCCTGGACGCACTACAGCTACGGCATCCGCGACGCGCTGGCCATCCTCCAGTGCCCGATCATCGAGGTCCACATGTCCAACATCCACGCCCGCGAGGCGTTCCGCCACCACTCGGTGATCGCCGAGATCGCGCGGGGGCAGATCGCCGGTTTTGGGGTGGACAGCTACCTGCTGGGATTGCGGGCGGCGGTGTCTGCCGTGCAGGCGGCCAAAGCCTGATCCTGCCCAGGTCGGGCGCGCCAGCGTGACAACAAGGTCGGCGCAGGATCCCTACAATCTGCCGCCGATGACTCCGGCAATCTCCTTCCAGCAGGTCAGCAAGACCTTCAGCACCCCGCGTGGTGCATTGCAGGCCCTCGACGATGTCAGTCTCGACATCGCGCCCGGTGAATTCTTCGGTCTGCTCGGCCCCAACGGCGCGGGCAAGACCACCCTGATCAGCATCCTGGCCGGCCTGTCGCGGGCGACGACCGGCCGCGTGCGTGTCATGGGCCACGACGTCGTGGACGACTACGCGGCGGCCCGCCGGTCGCTTGGCATCGTGCCGCAGGAGCTGGTGTTCGACCCCTTCTTCTCGGTGCGCGAAACGCTGCGCATCCAGAGCGGCTACTTCGGCGTGAAGGGCAACGACGCCTGGATCGACGAGCTGCTGACGGGCCTCGGACTCGCGGACAAGGCGGGCGCCAACATGCGACAACTGTCTGGCGGGATGAAGCGCCGGGTGCTGGTGGCGCAGGCGCTGGTGCACCGGCCGCCGGTGATCGTGCTGGACGAACCGACGGCGGGCGTGGACGTGGAACTGCGCCAGACGCTGTGGCAGTTCATCGCCCGGCTGAACAAGGAAGGCCACACGGTGCTGCTGACCACGCACTACCTTGAAGAAGCCGAGGCGCTGTGTGGCCGGATCGCCATGCTCAAGCAAGGGCGCATCGTGGCGCTGGACCGCACCAGCAACCTGCTGGCCGGCACGTCGAGCACGATGCTGCGCTTCAAGACCGACGACCCGCTGCCCGCCGCCATCGCCGCCCACGCCCGTGTCACCGGCCGCATCGCGCAGGTCAAGGCCCGCGACGCCGCCGACGTCGAGCAGACGCTGGCGGCGCTGCGCACGGCCGGCGTGCGCATCGAAGACCTCGAGATCGGCCGCGCCGACCTGGAGGACGTGTTCCTCGACATCATGCAAGGAGGCCGCGCATGAGCACGTCCGCAACGACCGCCGCCAACCCGCTGTTCGCTGGTGCCGGAACGCTGTTCTACAAGGAGATCCTGCGCTTCTGGAAGGTCGGCTTCCAGACGGTGGCGGCACCTGTGCTGACGGCCGTGCTGTACCTGCTGATCTTCGGCCATGTGCTGTCGGACCATGTGAAGGTCTACGACAACGTCGGCTACACCAGCTTCCTGATCCCGGGTCTCGTGATGATGAGCGTGCTGCAGAACGCCTTCGCCAACAGCTCCTCCAGTCTCATCCAGAGCAAGATCACGGGCAACCTCGTCTTCCTGCTGGTGTCTCCGCTGTCGCACTGGGCGTGGTTTGTCGCTTACGTGGGCGCGTCGCTGGTGCGCGGCGTGGTGGTCGGGTTCGGCGTGTTCGCGGTGACGGTGTGGTTCGCGCCGCTGCGCATGGCCGAGCCGTGGTGGGCGCTGGTGTTCGCGGTGCTGGGCGCCGGGATGATGGGCAGCCTGGGCCTGATCGCCGGGCTGTGGGCCGACAAATTCGACCAGATGGCGGCGTTCCAGAACTTCATCATCATGCCCATGACCTTCCTGTCGGGCGTGTTCTATTCGGTGCACTCGCTACCGCCGGTGTGGCTCACCATCAGCCACCTGAATCCCTTCTTCTACATGATCGACGGCTTCCGGCGCGGCTTCTTCGGCGTCAGTGATGTGTCGCCGTGGATGAGCTTGGGGGTCGTCTCGGGGAGCTTTCTGGTGATCGCGGCGATCGCGCTGCGGCTGCTGGCCAGCGGCTACAAACTGCGGCACTGAGCCGTCACGAGATTCACACGGACACCCGATACCCTGCCGGTTGGCAGAAATTTTCGGTGGTTGGTGTCATGCATCCTGGTGTCTCGTTTCCGGTTCGTTCGTGCGCTCTCGCGCTGATGGGGGCTTGCCTGTGGTCGGTGGCTGCCCAGGCGGTCGGTGCCACGGAGCCGCCGGAGTGGCGCCCGCCGCACCGCTGGTCGGTGTCATGGGGCTGGAACCGCTCTGTCTACACGGCCAGCGACATCCATTTGCACGGGGCAGACCACGACTTCACCCTCTCGGAGGTCCAGGCGCACGACAGCCAGACCCCGCTCACGCTCAACAACGTCTTCCACACCTTTCTCAATCCCGGCCGGATCACCATCCCGCAGACCAACCTCCGGCTGGCGTACCAGCTCGATGCCGGCACGGCCATTGCGCTGAACCTCGACCACATGAAGTACGTGGTGACCGAGGGGCAGCAGGTGGCGATTACCGGCTCGATCGCGGGCACCGACCGCACCGGCAGCCAGACGCTCAGCCCCGACTTTCTCAAGTACGAGCACACCGACGGTCTGAATGTGCTGTCACTCGAAGGCGAGCGGCAATGGCCGGTCGACCTGTTTGGTGCGGCATGGCCGACCCGGGCGTTCGGGCTGGCGGGGCTGGGCATCGTGGTGCCCAAGAGCAATGTCACGCTGGGGTTTGCCGGGCAGCCGCGCAATGACCAGTTCCATGTGGCCGGCTACAGCCTGCATGTGGGCGCCGGGGTGGAGACCGACCTGTCGGAGCGCTTCTTCGTGCGCAACACGGTCAAGGTGGGCCATGTCGACCTGCCGGACGTCTGGACCAGCGCCCGGCATGACAAGGCGTCGCAGCGGTTT
Organism: uncultured Sphaerotilus sp.; assembly: GCF_963924895.1. Classification (NCBI taxonomy): domain Bacteria; kingdom Pseudomonadati; phylum Pseudomonadota; class Betaproteobacteria; order Burkholderiales; family Sphaerotilaceae; genus Sphaerotilus; species uncultured Sphaerotilus sp. The sequence goes on along the minus strand of NZ_CAWURG010000070.1, from coordinate 2,607 downwards.
CGCTATGCCGAATGGCTGCTGGCGGTCGGCCTGCGGTTCTGATCTGGCGCGGTCAGGGGGTCTGCCCGTCGAGCTGGATCTCCAGCTCCATCTGGCTGGCAACATCCCGGCCCTGGACGCGGCCGGGCAGGAAGGCGGTGTCGCGGAACATCGCCTGCAGCGCCGGCAGGGCAAAGCCGTCCAGCTCGCTGACCTGAACGGGTTCGACATCGACGACCTCGCCCGCGGCCGTGATGAACAGCCGCAGCCGCAGCGGCAGGCCGCTGCCGGTCTGGTTCGCCAGCGCGTCGAGCCAGCGGGGATCGGGCGCTGACACGGGCGTCGGGCGTCGGTCCAGCCCGCTGGCGGGCAGGAACGGGCTTGGCGGCGCAGCAGGTTCGGCCTGTGTCACGGCGGTTGGTGGAGCCGCGTTTGGGCTGGCGTTCGGGAACGGCGCCCGTGCTGGCATCGCGTGCGTGTTCTCCGGGGATATGGCCGCCTGCGGAATGCGCGCGGCGACGGTCCTGACCAGAACGGTGCCGCCGGGCTGTGCCAGTGTTGCCGGGCGCCGTTCGACCGCATCCACCTTCGGCCACATCTCCAGCGCCAGGACGTGCAGCGCCAGCACGGGCAGGCCCAGCACCAGCCCGAGGCCGATGCGCTGGCCCTGCCGCCGCTCAGTTCGCGATCGGAACTTCACGCCAGTTCATGCGGCGCAGCGTGTTGCTGGCGCCATAGGTGCCCGGCAGGTTGCTGACGCTGCCGTCGCTGCGGCCGGAGATCAGCCGGATCTTGCCGCCGATGTTCTTGAACGCCAGATCCGCCGCCACCCCGCTGGCGTACGCGCTCAGGCCGACGGACACGCCGGCACTGTCGACCAGCACGCTCTTGCCGTCGGCAAAGTTCACCGCCATCACCGAACTCTTGCCCGAGGGGGCACAGGCGTCGCCGTTGGGCAGGTTGATCGCCACGCCCACCAGCCCGTTGTTGACGACCGGCGGCACGGTGATGCGTTCGGCGATGCCGGTGATGCTGTCGGTGCCGAGGTCGCGGTACCAGCCCATCGGCTGCGTCGGCGCGCTGCCGATGCCGGTCAGCAGGTCGCTGTTCTGGTTGAGCTTGCTGCGGGTCACGGGGAAACTCACCCCGGTGGGCAGCGTGGCGGCGGTGTACATCGTGGAGCTGGTGCCGTCGATGATGGCGTAGAAGCTCTGGGTCTGCGTGCTGGAGATGTCGCTGTCGGCCAGCAGCCGGCCGGTGCCGACCAGCAGGTAGCGCTTGCCGGAGTTCGGCTCGATCATCACCCGCACCGGCGTGCTGATCGGCTGCGCGGCGCCGCTCGGGTCGGCCAGCTGGGCCAGCACCAGCGGCGCCGGGAAGCTGCCGCTGCTGGCGCTGACGTCGATGCGCCAGACATGGCCCTGCATGTCGCCGGCGTAGAGCGCCGTGGCGGTGTAGTTGGTCAGGTCGGGGATGAAGGCGGTGACGTGCGCGACATTCAGCGGCGCGCTCACCGTGCCGCCGGGCAGCGTGATCTTCTCCAGCAGCGTGCCCGTGCGCGGATTGACCAGGTGGATCGCGGCGCTGCCGTCCGGCGTGTTGAAGCCGGACGGGATGATGGCCGTCCAGCCGTACTTGGCGGTCTTGACGACGCGGGCGTCGCCGTAGCTGTAGCCCAGGGTGCTGTCGGTGTATTCCCAGAGCACCTTGCCGGCCACGACCGTCTCGCTGGTCCAGCTGGCCGGGTTGCTCACGTCGATCGCGTAGTAGCCCCGGCCGCCCTTGCCCAGTCCGCCGATGAGCATGCTGCGCCAGTCGGACTCGCTGGCGCTGGGTGTGGTCTGGCCGCTGGTGCGCCGGAAATCGACATCGAAGACCTGGGGCGTCGCGTCCACGTAGAAGCGGTGTTCGTAGGAGGGATTGCCGAGGGCGGCCAGGCCGGTGGACGGCGCAGTGGCCGCGCTGCCGTAGACGAAGCTGGGCACGTAGGCCATCAGCTCGCTGCCCATGGTCGATCCGCTGAGGCTGCCGTCGAAGGCGTGCATCAGGCCGTCATTGCCGCCGGCATAGACGACGGTCTTGCGCGCCGAGTAGCTGCGCCGGAAGGCGTTGTAGCCGGGGTTGGTGAGGTCGTAGTAGCTGCCCTGCGGCGCGGCGACCACCGTGACCTTGGAGTTGACGATGTCGCCGAGCACGCTGCTGCGGGTGCGGTAGACGCCGCCGTTGGCCAGCTCGTTGCTGCGCCCGCCGCGCAGGTAGTCCAGGAAATTGGCGGCCGACTGGGAGGCCGCCGGCACGCCGGGCACGTTGGCGAAGGTGCTCCAGTTCGTGCGGGTCGACAGCGTGGCGCTGCTCAGGCTGCTCGTCTGGAAGGGCAGGCCGGCGCCGGCCGCGGTGCAGCAGGTGACGATCTTGCGGTTGGCGGGCAGGGTGGCGCCGAGCACATCGCTCGCGTTCCAGGCCTGCGAGACCGAGGGGGTGCCGTCGCTGGCGTAGCTCACCGACGCGCCGATCAGGGCACCGGACCAGGACTTGGGGTCGAAGCTCGCGGCGAAGCTGGCGTTGCCGCTGACGGCCTCGTTGGGCGAGGCCGACGCGAAGGCGGTCGAGGTGGCGGCCGATGCATCG
>NZ_CAWURG010000069.1:0-19827 GCF_963924895.1 uncultured Sphaerotilus sp. | reverse complement strand
CTTGTCCTGCACTGCGGCAGCCTTGCGGTCTGGGGCTTCGGGTTGGTCCATCCGTGCACTCTCAGCCTTGCTCGCTCCGCGCGCTACCCGGGCTTCACCGGCTTGACGATGTTGTCAATGCCGGGGGGCTGAATACGTACCTGCTGGCTGAGCCACGCCGCGAGCGCCTGCGCGATGGCGAGCGCCTCGGGCTGGTTGGCGGAAACGAGGATCTCGCGCGGCGCCGGCATCTGCTGCGCCGTACCGTGGCCTAGCGTCTGCCACATCGCGGGCGTGTAGGCGACTGGCGCCAGCGCAGGCAGCTTGTCCTCCGCCCTCGGACTGACGAAGCGATCGGCTAGCGTACGTGCATAGGCATCGACACGTGGCACGGCGTCCGGGACCGCGCAGCCGAGCACCGCCACAGCCTGCGGCGGCGCGGCGCCCCAGCGATGCACCCGCCCGTCCTTGCCCGCCGCGAACAAGGCGGAACCATCGGCGGCGAACCGGGCCTGGATATCGCCCCCGGCCAGCGTCGGCGCCGTCACGGCCGTGACCAGATCGCCGGTCAGCACGTCCCACACCTGCAAGCGCCCTGCCGCATCGGCGGCGAGCACACGCTGGCCGTCGGTGGAATAGGCGACGCTGTGCCACGCTGTCGTGCCGGTGGCCAGGGTCTTGATCTGCTTAGCTGTGGTGACGTCCCAGAGGACGATACGGCCATCGGTGCCCGCCGAGGCGAGTTGGCGGCCATCCGGCGAGTACGTGATCGCAGTGATGCCCGCTTGTGCCCATTCGGTCGAAGAAATCGCCGTGGCCTGATTTGTCAAAACAGCCCCAGGGCGCCCCACAACGGCCGTGCTCACCGTGTCGGAGCGGGCAACAACAGTCGTCAGGGTGATTCGACCATTCGCAAACTGCGCCACCTGCAGGCCATCGGGACGGGTGGCGCGAGTGGATTCCACCGACTCGGCGCACCAGCCGTCTCCAACGATCGCCGCGCCCGTCGAAGCCCGCCAGCGCCGCACCGTGTCGTCCACGCTGCGGGTGCAGACCAGCCAGCCGTCCGCGCTGACCCCGAACGCCTTGACCGCCCCCGCACCGGCAGGCCACTGCTGCGCGACCACGGCTGTCATTTCCTTGCCCGGCCCGACGCGATCCCACACCCCCGGCAACGCCGCCACGCCCGCCAGCAACGGCAGCACCGCCGCCACCTCCACCCAGCCCCGCAACCCCAGCAACGCCGACCCATGCCGGAACAAACCGCGCTTGAACACCTCCGGCAGCCGCTGCACCAGCTTCGACGCCAGCGCCGGCTCCAGAAAGCGCACCAGCAGCAGATCCCGCGCCACGCCACGCCGCCCGTTCAACCAGCGTTTCAGCAACGCGGCGCGGGTCCGGCTGATGCGGGCCAGCACCTCGCCGCCCTCGTCCGCCACGGTCGGGTCCACCGCCGTGGTCAGCCGCGCCAGCACCTGCGCCCGCAGATCCGCCAGCGTCACATCGTCCATCTCCGCCAGCAGCACCTCGCGCAACCACCCCGGCATCCGCCCCTGCCGAAACCACGGCAACGCCCCCAAGGCCGCCAGCCCGACCGCCCGCTCGCCGTCGTCCTCGATCAGCTTGCGCCCCAAGGCCAACGTCAGCGGCCAAGCAAGCGCCGGAAACACCGCGCACGCCGCCAGCCACTGCATCCGCTTCGGCCCCAGGTAGCCGCGCAGCTCGTGCAGCAACTGCGCAAGCACGTCGTCCGGTGGCGCCACCCGCCGCACTGCCCAGTCGAGTTCCTGCCCCTTGATGAGCGGCGGAAAGCGGAATGGCGCCTGCGGGTGCTGAACCAGCCGCGCACGGCCCGATCCCAGCCAATCGGCCAGCGTGGTCAGCGCGGCGTCCTCCATCGGCAGCAGCAGGAAATCCAGCCCCGCCGCCTCCGCCACCCATGCCTCGGCGCGTGCCCAGTTCGCCACCGGCAGCGGCGTGAACCAGGCGCGCTGGGCGAAGTGGTGCCGCGCCGCCATCGCCCAGGGCTGCACCTCGCCCGTGTCGGGGTCGAGCGCGCTGCGGGCGTCGCCGAACACCAGCAGCCGGTGCCGGGCAAAGCGCACCTGCAAGCTGGCGAAACTCACGCGGTCCTGCACCGGCCGCACGCCGCCCGCCTCTCCCGCCCGACCGAGCCGCCAGACGCCGTACTGCGGGCTGTGCGCGTAGAAGAACAACTCGACCACGACGCCCCGCGCCTGCAGGGCCTGCACCACCGCTTCGTGATAGCGCGCCTGGTGGTCGTCGCTGCTGGCGCGCTCGACTAGCGCGAGGTATTCGGGCGTTTCCTGCGCAGCCCGCATCACCGGCTGCAGCGCCACGCCCCCTTGCCGGATCGTCGCCGCGATCGTGGCCCGCACGTCCAGCACCGTCCGGCCGCCGTCCATCCGCTGCCGCAACGCCCGCGTCACCGGCATCAGCACGGCAGGCGCAGGCCCGACCGGCGCCACCTCCTGCTCAGCGTCGCGCAGCAGGCGTTCTTCCACCGGGTCGCGGTCGGTGTAAGCCGCTTCGAGATACGGGCGCCGCCGTTGCCAGTGCCGCCACAGCCGCCAGACCAGGAACGCCAGCGCCAGCCCGCCGAGTGCCGCCAGCGACCAGCGCAGCGGCGCGGCCCACGCGGGCAGCGTCGGCAAGGCCCACTGCAGCGGGCGTTGCGGCACGTACACCGGCTGCGGGACCGCCGAGGCGCTTACCTCGAAGACAAGAGCGTTGGGGGAATCGCCAATCTGAAGAGTTACGCCAGAGGCAGGCGCAGATGCAGCCGGCTCCTGTGTGACCGCGCCAGTCCCTGTGAGCAGCTTGCCGCCAAACGCCAGCCATCCCACCGCGAGCAGCAGCGCCAGCACCAAGCCGGCAAACCAGATCCACGCCACCCGAACGCGCCGGGCATCGTCCGCATCCCCTGCGCCACGCCAGCCGCCTGACGCCTCCGCTGGGTCGCCCATGCCCGCACGCCCCACCTCGTCCACCAGCCGCGCATAGTCCCGCTGCTGCTGCGGACTCCCGCACACCAGCGGCCCGATCAGGCGCAGCCGCTCCACCCGATCCGCCGGCAATCGCCCCTGCACCGCCAGCCGCAGCAGCAGCGCGTTCGCCAGCAGCCGCTCGCGCACGCCAGCGCGCAGTCCGGCCCTGGCGAGCTGATCGAACCAGTCGCTCAGGAACAGATCGGAACCGGAATCGGAGGCAGCCGTTTGCACAGGGATTCGCGCTGCGTCAGCCCGCCGATGGCGCCACCTTGGACAACAGGCCCAGCGCGAGCGCGAGATCGCCCGAGGTCTTGGCCAGCGTCCCGATGCAGGCGCGGGCGTCCTCCAGCGGCAGCGGCCCGTTCCAGTCGATGCGGCTCGCCAGCGCCTGCATCCAGTCCAGCAGTTCCGACGTGGACGGCTTCTTCTCGATGCGCCCGTTGCGCCGCAGATCGAGGAACACCTTCAACGCCTCGCCATACGCATTCCCGCTGCCTGCATGCACCGCTTGCAGCCGGCGCTCCAGGATCCGCTCGATCCACGCCCGAGCCTCGGCCTCGTCGGACGGCATCTCGATGTGGTGGTAGACGCAGCGACGCAGGAACGCTTCCGGCAACTGTTTCTCCGAATTGCTGGTGATGACGATGATCGGCGCGTGCGCGGGGTTGGCCACCAGCTCGCCGGCCTGCAACTCCGGCACGTCAAAGCGCAGCTCCTCCACCGCCGCCAGCAGATCGTTCGGGAAATCGCGCGGGGCCTTGTCGATCTCGTCGATCAGCACCACGCTGCGCCGGGGAGGAATCGCCAGACTGTTCCGAATCGCCGTCCCCAGCGCCCGGTAGCGCACGAACTCGCTCGGATCCGGCGACGGCAGCCCTCTCGCCGCCGCCAGTTGAGACTCAGCGAAGTGCCGCACGCTGTCGAACTGATAGAACAGGTCCGCCGCCACGCTCGACGACCGCGCATCGAAGCGCAGCGGCTCGCCCAGCTCCAACTCATGCGACAGCCGCCGCGCCAGTTGTGTCTTGCCCGTGCCCGGCTCGCCCGTCAGCAGCAGCGGGCGGCCCAGCGTCAGCGCCACGTTGACGGCATTGACCAGATCCGGGCCTGCTTCGTACTCGGCAGGATGGATCAGATCAGGGCGACCGCTGTACCGTCCGGCGGGCGGTCGGTAGGACGGTATCGGGCCGCTGCCCTTGAAGCGAAGATGGGTCATGGTCGCAATTCCAGGGTTTCCAGAGGTTCAACGCGTTCGGGACATCAGCGGTTTGACAAGCTTGGCGAAATCGCCCAGCCGCAGTTCGGGCGCAGTCGGCTGCCTCCAGGGCCGCAGCCAGTCCAGCGCAGCGCGGGCAGGCGGATCGAAGTAGGGGCGACACGCCTCGTTCAGGGCATCCGGGCAGACGCGGTGCTGCGCATCAAAATCGTCTCGCCACTTGACCACATGATCCCGCGTCAACGCCGCAGGCGGATCAAGCTCCCTCAGCCAGACCCGCTGACCGCTGGGGGGCGTCGAACCCACGAGGCTCGGGATGGCTTTCGGAGGGTGCTTGCGCGGCATCTCCAGTTTCAGGTCGATGATCAGTCCCGCACTGGACGGTCCCACCAACGCCGCCACCGACTCCAGAAACTGCATGAACGGTTTCAGGAGAGCGCCCGAATCCTTCGGCGTGAGCGTCCCATGCAGATGTGGGGTGCTATGGCGTCCACGCAGGGCATCGGCCAGTTGGGCAGGTGCAGCCTCTGTCCGGCGTGGAGGTGGTGGCAGTTGCAACGCCTCGAATAGCCGCGCCACACACAACGGAAGCAGATCCTCACCTTCCGGGTCCGGCCAGTGCAAAGGCCCACGCTCCCCCAGCGCCGGCAGCACAGGGACCAGCCCGTTGCACCGCAGCCGCCCGCCGAGTGTGGTCAAGCCATCTTGCTCATGACCGCGATACAGCACGACCAACGCCCAGCCGGCCTGATCTCGCCAGTCCCGCACCAGTTTTCGATAGGCAGTCTCCAGCGGCTGCTGATCGCAGAAGTACGGCAATAGATCCGGCGCAATGGACGGCGGGCGAAAACCAGCGCCCAAGGCCTCCGGCACCGCGGGCCGTTCACAGGGCAGGAACCGCTCCAGGAACGTCAGCAGGTTCTCGCCGACTTTCTCCCAAGCCGATTCAACATTGGGCCACGTACTGATCGCCTGCACATTGTTGCCAGCACCCATCGGCAGCCCACCGGAGTGGAAATCTCCCAGTGTCGGTCTCGGCTGATCGTCGAAGACCCGACGCTCGATCCAGCGCGTCGTTGGATGCACGAGCACCGGCACAACAGGGACTCCGCGTTTCACGACGGTCTGCAATTCGGTCGGAATGCAGTGCCCGGAGACCAGCGCGTGGCTGCTCACCAGCAGGATGAAGACCTCGCATTCGTCCAGCGCCCTGGCAATCGCGTGTGACCAGCTTTCGACCTGTAGGAGTCGGTCCGCGTCATAGAAAATCTGCTCGGTCGTGAGGGAAACGCCGCGACCGCGTAGCAGCGGGAGCAGATTTTTCAGCTCCTGCATGAACCGCTTCGGCCAGCCACCGTCCATCTCGTCGCGGTGGGCATACGACACGAACACCCGGCATGGCAAGCCCGTACCGATGCCAAGATTCCCGCACTGCGCCACCGTCATTCCCCCTGCTGTTGTGCCGGGATTCTAAAGTTTCCACGGTACCCGTCATTCCGGGCAATCACGGTGTATCGACAATGTTGCGACAACTTAGCAGGCCCGCCACAATCCCCACCCAGATCCGCCCGACACGAAAGCCCGCCCATGCAAGTCGCCGTCAAGAAATGGGGCAACAGCGCCTCGGTGCGCCTGCCCGCCGCCATCATGGAAGCTGCTCACCTCAAGCTGGACGACACCGTGGACGTCCGCGAGGAAGGTGGCGTCATCATCATCACCCCGGTGCGGCCGGCCCCTTGTGACCTGGACGAACTGCTCGCCGGGATCACCCCCGAGAACCAGCACGGCGCGGTTGATTTCGGCCCGGCGGTCGGCCGAGAGGCGTTCTGATGCCATCCAGGCGCCAGGTGCCCGAGGCGGGCGACATCGTCTGGCTGCAGTTCGATCCGCAGGCCGGTCATGAACAGGCCGGACACCGTCCGGCGCTGGTGCTCAGTCCGGCGGCGTACAACGGGAAGACCGGGTTGATGCTGTGCTGCCCGATGACGACCCAGATCAAGGGCTATCCGTTCGAGGTCCGGATCACGGGCGCGAAACCGGGTGCAGTGCTCGCCGATCAGGTCAAGAGCGTCGACTGGATGGCGCGGCAGGCCGTGCGCAAGGGCCAGGTGTCCGCGGAGGAACTGGCCGAAGTTCGCAGCAAGGCGGCTGCGCTGCTCGGAATCCGCTGAAGCAGGCAGCCGCCAAACGGGACGCGAGCGCGCAGATCAGACCGCAGCAGCCTTCGCTTTCTTCGCCACCAGCGTCAGGATGTCATAGCTCGCCACCAGCTCCCCATGCTGGTTGCTGACCTCCACATCCCACGCCACCACGCCCTGCCCGACCCCGCTCGGATCGACCCGGTTGCGGTCGATCTTGCGCTTGCAGGTCAGCCGCGCCCGGATCGTGTCGCCGATGGCCACCGGCTTGACGAAGCGCAGCGTGTCCAGCCCGTAGTTGGCCAGCACCGGTCCCGGCGCGGGCGAGACGAACAGCCCGGCGGCGGCCGACAGCACGAAGTAGCCGTGCGCGATGCGCTGGCCGAACTGCGTCTCCTTGGCGGCAATCTCGTCGAAGTGCATGTAGAAGTAGTCGCCCGAGATGCCGCCGAAGTTGACGATGTCGGCCTCGCCCACCGTGCGGCGGTGGGTCAGCAGCGACTCGCCGATCTGCAGCTCCTCGAAATGGCGACGGAACGGATGCACCTCGGTCTCGATCACCTTGGCACCGCGGACATGCTCGCCTGTGACTGCGGCCAGCATCGTCGGCGAACCTTGCACCGCCGTGCGCTGCAGGTAATGTTTCACCGCGCGCACGCCGCCGAGTTCCTCGCCACCACCGGCGCGACCTGGGCCGCCGTGCTTCAGCACGGGCAGCGGCGAGCCGTGGCCCGTCGATTCCACCGCCGATTCGCGGTCGAGGATGTGCAGCCGGCCATGCAGCGCCGCCGCTTCCGGGATCACGCGCGCAGCGATCTGCGGATCACGTGTCACCAGCGTCGCCACCAGCGAACCACGCCCACGCGCGGCCAGCGCCAGCGCCTCGTCGATGCCGTCATAGGCCATCAGCGTGCTGACCGGGCCGAAGGCTTCGACGTCGTGGACCGCGTCGTGCGCCAGCGGTTGACGGCACAGCAGCAGCGTCGGGGCGAAGAACGCCCCACCCGCCGTGCCTTCGCCGACCGGGCGGACCGCGTCCACGCCGCCGCAGACCAGCTCGGCGCCGTCCGCCAGCAGCATCGCCACGCGCTCGGCCACGTCGGCCTGCTGCGCGTGCGAGGCCAGCGCGCCCATGCGAACGCCCTCGACCGAAGGATCCCCGACGACCACCTTGGCCAGCCGCGCCTGCAGCCGCTCGGCGACGGCCTCCAGGTGCTGGCGCGGCACGATGGCGCGGCGGATCGCGGTGCATTTCTGGCCCGCCTTGACCGTCATCTCACGGGCGACTTCCTTGACGAAGAGGTCGAACTCCTCGTCGTCCGGCGTCACGTCCGGGGCCAGGATGGCGCAGTTGAGCGAGTCGGCCTCGGCGTTGAACGGGACCGAGTTCCGGACGAGGTTCGGGTGGACACGCAGCCGCGCCGCCGTGTCCGCCGAGCCAGTGAAGGTGACCACGTCTTGGCCGTTCAGGCGGTCGAGCAGGTCGCCCGTGCCGCCGATGACGAGTTGCAGCGCGCCCTCCGGCAGGATCCCGGACTCGGCGATCAGCCGCACCGCCGCTTCGGTGACGTAGCTGGTCGCCGTCGCCGGCTTGCCGATGCAGGGCATCCCCGCCAGGAAGCTCGGCGCGAACTTCTCCAGCAGGCCCCAGACGGGGAAGTTGAAGGCGTTGATGTGGACCGCCACCCCGCGCCGCGGCACGAGGATGTGCGTCCCCGCGAAACCGCCCTTCTTGCCCAGCGGGATCACCGGGCCTTCGTGGACGACGTTGCCCGACGGCAGTTCGTTGCTGCCGAGGCCGGCGTAGGCGAACAGCGTGCCCGCGCCGCCTTCGATGTCGATCCACGAATCCGCCCGGGTCGCCCCGGTGTGCCCGGAGATGGCGTAGAGCGGCTCCTTGTGCTCCATCAGGAACTTGGCGAGCGCCTTCAGCCGCTGCGCGCGCTGCTGGAAATCCAGCGCCAGCAGGTTCGGCAGGCCGACGCGGCGGGCGTGGTCCACCGCCTCGGCGAAGTCGATCGCCTCGGCGTGCGTGTGCGCGACGACCTGCCCGCTGACCGCGCTGCACAGCGGCTGCGCAGCGTCCTGGCCGACCCAGCGGCCGGCGATGTGGCTCTGCAGCGTGGGTGCCATCACTGGGCCAGCTTCCAGGTACCGTTCTCGATCTTGACCATCACGCGGGCGCGCTGGTCGAGGCCGAGGTGGTCGGTGGCGGACATGTTGAAGATGCCATGCGCGCCCGGCACTTCCTTGACCTGCTCCAGCGCGTCGCGCAGCGCGGCACGGAAGGCCGGCGTTCCCGGCTGCGCCTTCTTCAGCGCGGCGGGCACGGCCGCGGCCATCAACACGCCGCTGTCCCAGGCGTGGCCGCCGAAGGTCGAGACGGTGCCCGCGCCGTAGGCCGCTTCATAGGCGGCGACATAGGCCGCCGCCGACTTCTTGACCGGGTGGCTGGCGGGCAACTGGCTGGCCACCAGCACGGGGCCGGCCGGCAGGTAGGTGCCTTCCACGTCCTTGCCGCCCACGCGCAGGAAGTCGGCGTTCGCCACACCGTGCGTCTGGTAGAACTTGCCGGTGTAGCCACGCTCCTTGAGCGACTTCTGCGGCAGCGCGGCGGGTGTGCCCGAACCGGCGACCAGCACCGCGTCCGGCTGCGCCGACATCAGCTTGAGCACCTGCCCGGTCACCGAGGTGTCGTTGCGGGCATAGCGCTCGCTGGCGACGATCCGCAGCCGCTTCAGCTCGGCCGCCTTGCTGAACTCCTGGAACCAGCCTTCGCCATAAGCATCTGCGAAGCCGATGAAGGCCACCGTCTTCACGCCGCTGTTGGCCATGTGCTCGGCGATCGCCAGCGACATCTGGATGTCGTTCTGCGGCGTCTTGAAGACCCAGCGCTTCTTGGCGTCCTGCGGCTCGACGATGCGGGCGGAGGCCGCCATCGAGATCATCGGCGTCTGCGATTCGGAGACCGCGTCGATCATCGCCAGCGAGTTCGGCGTGGTGGTCGAGCCGAGGATGATGTCGACCTTGTGCTCGGTGATGAGCTTGCGGGCGTTGGCGACGGCCGCGGTCGTGTCCGAGGCGTCGTCGAGCACGATGTAGTTGATCTTCTGGCCGGCGATGGTCTTGGGCATCAGCGCGACGGTGTTCTTCTCCGGAATGCCGAGCGAGGCGGCCGGGCCGGTGGCGGACACCGTGACACCGACGTTGATGTCGGCGAATGCGGCGGCGCTGGCGAGGGCAGCGGCGAGCAGGGTCAGGATCTTGTTGAGTTTCATCGGGGTGTCTCCTCGTGGGGTGGCTTGTGGGGAAGCGCTTGGGGGGGAATCTGGATGCGGTGGATACCGCCGAAGAACAGGTCGGCCACGATCGGCGCCATCTGGTCGTAGCCCAGCCGCCCGTCGGGCTTCAGCCAGGTGAACATCCAGTTGATCATGCCGAACAGCAGCATCGAGACCGGGGTGGCCAGGTGGGCCGCGTCGAACTCGGGGCGCAGCTCGACCAGCGTGCGGGCAAATCCGTCGACCACCTGCCGCTCCATGACCAGCACGCGCGCGCGGTCCTCGGGCTCCAGGAAGCGCACGTCCTCGGTCAGCACGCGGTGGGCGTGCTGGGCGCCGGCATATTCCTCGACGAAGCGCACGATGAGCCGATGCAGCCGCGCCTCGGCGGGCAGGCCTTCGGCTTCGATGGCACGCACCAGTTCGGCCAGCCGCGCCACATGCCCCTCGGCGATGTGGACCAGCAGCGCGTACTTGTCGCGGTAGTAGTGGTAGAGCGTCGGCTTGGACAGCCCGCAGGCCTCGGCGAGCTGGTTCATGGACGTGGCCGGGTAGCCACGCTGCGAGAACAGCTCGGCTGCGTGCGCGAGGATCATCTCGCGCTGGTCGTCGTAGGCAGGGGATCGGGTGCGGGCCACAGGCAGGGGGACTGACGGTTCAGGTCAGCTCAGCGTTCGTCGTAGGAGAGCACGACCCGCTCCGTCAAGGGATGCGACTGGCAGGTCAGCACGAAGCCGGCAGCCACCTCGCTGGCATCGAGCGCGAAGTTGCGGTCCATGCGCACCTGGCCCTCCAGCACCTTGGCCCGGCAGGTGCAGCATACCCCCGACTTGCACGAGAACGGCACGTCCAGCCCGGCCGCCGCCGCCGCGTCCAGGATGCTGGGATCGGTCTTTCGGAAGGCGATTTCGCGCTTCAGACCGTCACGGATGATGACGACGATGGCGTTGTCGGCGTCTTCGGGGCGGACCTCGTGGACGGGCGCCGCACCCGGTTTCGCGGCCGGCACGCCGAAGCGCTCGACATGGATCCGCTCCGTCGCGACACCGGCCGTCTTCAGCGCGGTTTCCACATCGTCGTTGAAGCTGTACGGCCCGCAGACGAAGACCTCGTCGATCGACGCCGCCGGCACCAGCACGCGCAGGAAGATGGCGAGCTTGTCCGCATCGAGCCGGCCGGTGTTGAGCGGCGTGTCGGTGTGCTCGTCGGAGAAGACGTTGTGCAGCACCAGGCGCGTGAGGTAGCGGTTCTTCAGGTCCTCGATCTCCTCCTTGAACATCGTGGACTTCTGGCTGCGGTTGCCATAGATCAGCGTGAAGGTGCTGTGCGGCTCGCGGGCCAGCACGCTCTTCATCAGCGACAGGATCGGCGTGATGCCGCTGCCGCCCGCGATGCCGACGACGTGGCGGCGCGCCGCCGCGTCCAGCGGCACCGTGAAATGGCCCTGCGGCGGATAGACCTCCAGCGTGTCGCCCGGCTGCAGCCGCTCGTTGACCCAGGTCGAGAACACGCCGCCGGGCACCTTGCGCACACCGACGCGCAGCGCGGCGTCGTCCAGCCCCGCGCAGATCGAGTACGAGCGGCGCAGGTCCTGGCCGTCGATGTCACCACGCAGCGTCAGGTACTGGCCGGGCTGGAAGTGGAAGGTCTCGCGCAGAGCGTCGGGCACGTCGAAGGAGACCAGCACGGCCTCCTCGGTGTCGGCTTGCACGGCGCGCACGCGCAGCGGGTGGAAATGCAGACTCATGTCGGCCTCAGATCGGCTTGAAGTGTTCGAAAGGCTCGCGGCAGCTCAGGCAGCGGTAGAGCGCCTTGCACGCGGTCGAGCCGAAGGCGGACAGGCGCTCGGTCTGCGCACTGCCGCAGCGCGGGCAGGCGATAGCCACAGCGGCCGTGCGGCGCACCAGCCGGATCGGCACGTCCGCCCCAGGTGCGACCGGGCCGGGTGGCGCGATGCCGTACTCGCGCAGCTTGCGGCGGCCGTCCTCGCTGATCCAGTCGGTGGTCCAGGCCGGCGCGCGCTGCAGCGACAGGCGCACCGGGCCGAGGCCAGCGGCGACCAGCGCGGCGCGGGCGTCCTGCTCGATCTGCTCCGTGGCGGGGCAGCCGGAGTAGGTCGGCGTGAGCACGATCTCCAGCACGCCGTCCTCGCCGCGCCGCACGTCGCGCACGATGCCGAGGTCGCACAGCGAGATCGCCGGCACTTCGGGATCAGGCACCTCGTGCAGCACCGCCCAGGCGCGGGCGATGTCGCCGGACGCGTCCAGCGCCAGCGTGCTCACCACGCGCCCCCGGGATAGGCGCGCTGCAGGTACTGCATCTCGGTCAGGATGAAGCCCATGTGCTCGCTGTGCACGCCGCGCTTGCCGGTGGTCAGGAAGGTCGAGGCCTTGGGTGCTTGCAAGCCAGCATCGGCCAGCAGCTCGCCCATTGCCGCTTCCCAGTCGCCGCGCAGGTCCGACCAGCGCGGCCCCAGTCCACAGGCCGCTGCCGCCTCATCGACCGCATCGGCGTCGAACAGCTCGCTGCTGTAGCGCCAGAGTGCGTCGACTGCGGTGGCCATGCGGCGGTGCGATTCGTCGGTGCCGTCGCCCAGGCGCACGACCCAGTCGGCGGCGTGCTGCTCGTGGTAGCGGGCTTCCTTGACCGCCTTGCCGGCGATGCCTGCCAGCTCGCTGTCGCTGGAAGTCGCCAGCCGCGTCCACATCAGGCGCAGAAAGGTGGCGACCATCGCGTTGCGCAGCACCGTGAAGGCGAAGTCGCCGCGGGGCAGCTCGACCAGCGTGGCGTTCAGGTAATCGCGCTCCTCGCGCAGGAAGGCGAGCTGGTCCTCGTCGTGCAGCGGCGCACCGGCCGCAGCGCCGAGCTGGCCGGCGCGGGTCAGCAGCGCGCGCGACTGGCCGACCAGGTCGAGGGCCATGTTGGTCAGCGCGATGTCCTCTTCGAGGATGGGCGCGTGGCCGCACCACTCGCCCAGGCGCTGGCCCAGGATCAGGCAGGTGTCGCCCAGGCGCAGCAGGTACTGCACGGAAGGGTCGCGGCTCGGCTGAATGGAAGGCGTGCTCATGTCATGGATCCCTTGCGCGTCACATGTGGTCCACGGACTCGGGCAGCACGTAGAAGGTCGGGTGGCGGTAGACCTTGTCCTCCATCGGATCGAAGTACATGTCCTTGTCGCCCGGGTCGCTGGCGGTGATCTGGTCCGAGGGGACGACCCAGACGCTGGAGCCTTCCTGGCGGCGGGTGTAGACCTCGCGGGCCATCTGGATCGCCAGCTTGGCGTCGGGGGCGTGCAAACTGCCGCAGTGCTTGTGGTCCAGGCCCGCCTTGCTGCGGACGAAGACTTCCCAGAGGGGCCATTCGTTCTGGGTGCTGCTCGGGGTGCTGTTCTGCGTGCTCATGCTGCGGATGCCTTCAGAGGTTGGGTTTGCTTGCGGGCGTGGGCCAGCGCGGCGTCGCGGACCCAGGCGCCGTCGTCCCAGGCTTTGACGCGCATGCCCAGGCGTTCGCGGTTGCACGGCCCGTCGCCGCCGACCACGCGCCAGAACTCGGCCCAGTCGATGGTGCCGAAGTCGTGGTGGCCGCGCTCGGCGTTCCATTGCAGGTCCGGGTCGGGGAGCCGGATGCCGAGCAGCTCGGCCTGCGGCACGGTGGCGTCGATGAACTTCTGGCGCAGGTCGTCGTTGGAGATGCGCTTGATGCCCCAGCGCATCGACTGCGCCGAGTTGGGCGACTGGTCGTCCGGCGGGCCGAACATCATGATCGACGGCCACCACCAGCGGTTCACCGCGTCCTGCACCATCGCCTTCTGCGCCTCGGTGCCGTTCTGCATCATCACCAGCAGGCTGTCGTAGCCCTGGCGCTGGTGGAAGCTTTCCTCGCGGCAGATGCGCACCATCGCCCGCGCATACGGCGCGTAGCTGCAGCGGCAGATCGGCACCTGGTTCATGATCGCCGCGCCGTCCACCAGCCAGCCGATCACGCCGATGTCGGCCCAGGTCAGCGTCGGGTAGTTGAAGATCGAGCTGTACTTGGCCTTGCCGGTGTGCAGCGCGTCGAAGAGCTGGTCGCGGCTGGTGCCCAGCGTCTCGGCGGCGGCGTAGAGGTAGAGACCGTGGCCCCCTTCGTCCTGCACCTTGGCCATCAGGATCGCCTTGCGCTTCAAGGTCGGGGCGCGGGTGATCCAGTTGCCTTCGGGCAGCATCCCGACGATCTCGGAGTGCGCGTGCTGGCTGATCTGGCGCACCAGGGTCTTGCGGTAGTGCGCGGGCATCCAGTCCTTGGCCTCGATGAAGCCGCCGTCGTCGATGCGGGCGTCGAAGCGCGCTTCGAGCTGCGCTTCCTCGGCCGAGCGGACCGCCTTGGGGCCGCCTTCTTCGCGGCCCATCGTGTCCATCGCCTGTGTGTACATGGGGATTCCTTTCAGTGCCGGGTTCAGCGCTTGCGTTGGTCGATGACGCGGCGCGCCTTGCCCACCAGCGTACGCTCGATCGAATCGGTGGGCAGCACGTCGACCTTGGTCGAGATGCCCACCAGCGTCTTGATGCGGTGCGTGACCCACTGGGTGACGGCCTGGTGTTCCTCGGCGCTCAGCACCACGCCGGGCTGCAGCTCGCAGCGCACACCGACCTGGTCCAGCGCGCCCTCGCGGCTGACCTGGATCTGGTACTGGCCCGAGAGCTGCGGATGCGCCAGCACGATCTCCTCGATCTGGGTCGGGAAGACGTTGACGCCGCGGATGATGAGCATGTCGTCGCTGCGGCCGACGATCTTGCCGATGCGGCGGAACGAGCGCGACGTGGGTGGCAGCAGCCGGGTCAGGTCGCGGGTGCGGTAGCGGATGACCGGCAGCGCTTCCTTGGTCAGCGTCGTGAAGACCAGTTCGCCCTCAGAGCCGTCGGGCAACACTTCGCCGGTCTCCGGGTCGATGATCTCGGGATAGAAATGGTCCTCCCAGATGACCGGGCCATCCTTGGACTCGATGCACTCGCTGGCCACGCCCGGCCCCATCACCTCGGACAAGCCGTAGATGTCCACCGCGTCGATGCCGGCCTTGCCCTCGATCTCACGCCGCATGGCTTCGGTCCACGGCTCGGCGCCGAAGATGCCGACCTTCAGCGAGGACTGCACCGGGTCGAGCCCCTGGCGCACGAACTCCTCGACGATCACCTGCATGTAGCTGGGGGTGACCATGATGATGTCGGGCTGGAAGTCGGTGATGAGCTGGACCTGCTTTTCGGTCTGGCCGCCGGACATGGGAATCACCGTGCAGCCGAGCCGCTCGGCGCCGTAGTGCGCACCCAGGCCGCCGGTGAACAGGCCGTAGCCATAGGCGATGTGGACGATGTCGCCCGCCCGGCCGCCCGCGGCGCGGATCGAGCGCGCCACCAGATCCGCCCAGCGGTCGATGTCGCCCTTGGTGTAGCCGACGACGGTGGGCTTGCCGGTCGTGCCCGACGAGGCATGGACCCGCGCCACCTGCGTGCGCGGCACGGCGAACAGGCCGAACGGGTAGTTGTCGCGCAGATCCTTCTTGGTCGTGAACGGAAACTTCGCGAGGTCGGCCAGCGTCTTCAGGTCGCTCGGGTGCACGCCCTTGGCGTCGAACGCGGCGCGGTAGTGCGGCACGTTGTCATAGGCGTGCTGCAGCGTCCAGCGCAGGCGGTCGAGCTGCAGCGTGGCGACCTCGTCGCGGCTGGCGGTCTCGATCGGTTCCAGCTCACCGGGGGCGGGTTGGCGCACGGGCATGGGCAGGGTCTCCAGGTCTTGTCGGTCGGAATTCAGGCGGCGGGCGGCACGGTCGGCCGGCCCTTCATGCGGTACGATCGGCCGCGGAACACGGCGATGCGCTCGCCGCGCTGGTTGCTCACGTTCACGTCGTACACGCCAGTGCGGCCGGCGAGCGAAACCTCTTCCGCCACCGCGGTGAGCACGTCGCCCTCGCGGCCGGGCGCGACGAAGTCCACCGACAAGCCAGACGCGACGCTCAGCTCGTTGTACGAGTTGCAGGCGTAGGCGAAGGCCGAATCCGCCAGCGTCGTGATCAGCCCGCCGTGGCAGATGGCGAAGCCGTTGAGCATGTCGGGGCGCACGGTCATCGCCATCGTGGCGCGGCCCGGGGCGATGTGCAGGACGTGGATGCCCAGCGCCTGGCAGGCCTGGTCGTTGGCCATCATCCCGGTGCCAACGAAATCGGCGGTGTCTTGAGTCGTCATCGTGGTGGTCACGGTGTTTCAGCGGTCGGTGAAGGTCGGGGCGCGCTTGGCCACGAACGCGGCCACGCCTTCCTGGTAGTCGTGCGCGCTGCCGAAGTGGCGCTGCAGCGTGCACTCGGCGTCGAGCGCTTCGGAGAGGTCCATGCCCTGCGCGGCGTCCATCGCCTGCCGGGTGGCGACCAGCGCGGCGGTCGGCATCGCGGCGAGCTTCTGGGCCAGGGCTTGCGCGTCGGACTGCAGCGCGGCGTCGTCCACGCAGCGCCAGATCAGGCCGATCCGCTCGGCTTCAGCCGCCGGCAGCTTGTCGCCCAGCAGCGCCAGCCCGAGCGCCTGCGCCCGCCCGACCAGCCGCGGCAACAGCCACGTGCCCGCCGTGTCCGGCACCAGCCCGATCTTGGTGAACGCCTGGATGAAGCTGGCCGAGCGCCCCGCCAGCACGAGGTCACAGGCCAGCGCCAGATTCGCGCCCGCCCCCGCCGCCACGCCGTTGACCGCAGCGACCACCGGCACCGGCATCGAGCGCAGCCGCAGCACCAGCGGGCGGTAATAGTGTTCGATGACGTGGCCGAGATCCTTCGGCGGCGCGCCGGGTGTCAGGTCCGGCGCGACCACCGGGTCCGACAGATCCTGTCCCGAGCAGAACGCGCGCCCTGCCCCGGTCAGCACGACGCAGCGCACGCTGGCATCCGCCGCGGCATCGTCCAGCGCGGTGAACAATTCGCGGTGCAGCGCCGTGGTGAAGCTGTTGAGCGCCGCGGGACGGTTCAGCGTCAGCGTGAGTACCGGGCCTTCGCGGACTTGCAGCAGCAGTGGTTCAGACACGGGGAACTCCTTGATTGACCGACCGTTCGGTAGAGAATAAATTGAATCCCCTCCCCGTGCCACTCTGGAAATCCCCAACATGCCCTGCTACAGCCTCGAAGGCGTCACGCCCGTCGTCCATCCCAGCGCCTACGTCCACCCCACCGCCGTGCTGATCGGCGACGTGATTGTCGGCCCGGACTGCTACATCGGCCCCTGCGCCAGCCTGCGCGGCGACTTCGGGCGCATCGTGCTGCACCGCGGCGTGAACGTGCAGGACACCTGCGTCATCCACGGCTTCCCGAACCAGGACACCCTCGTCGAGGAAAACGGCCACATCGGCCACGGCGCCGTGCTGCACAGCTGCACCGTGCGGCGCGACGCGCTGGTCGGCATGAACGCGGTGGTGATGGACGAGGCAGAGGTGGGCGAGGCGGCGATCGTGGCGGCCTGTGCGTTCGTGCCGGCGGGCAAGACGGTGGCGCCACGCACGCTGGTGGTCGGCTCACCGGCACGCAAGCTGCGCGATCTGACGGACGACGAGGTGGCGTGGAAGCTCGAAGGCACCCGCACCTACCAGGAGCTGACGCGGCGGTGCATGGCGTCGATGGTGGAGGTCGCGCCGCTGCGCGAGGTGGATGCGGACCGGCCGCGGCTGCAGGGGTCGGTGGTGCAGTCGCTGATTGCGACGAAGCGGGGCTGAGTCGGCCTCGGGTGGTCGGCCGCTACACTGACCTCATGAGCACCGCCGCCCCCGCACTGCCCCGCCGCAAGCTGCCCATCGGGCTGCAGACACTCGACAAGCTGCGCAGCGAGGACTGCTACTACGTGGACAAGTCGGGTCTCGCCATCGACCTGATCGAGTCGGGGACGTACTTCTTTCTGAGTCGGCCACGCCGCTTCGGCAAGAGCCTGCTGGTGGACACCTTCAAGGAGCTTTTCGAGGGCAATCGGGCGCTGTTCGAAGGTCTGGCTGCCGAGACGCGCTGGGACTGGTCACGGCGCTACCCGGTCATCCGCATCAGCTTCTCGGGCGGTGTCTCGCTCGCCGGCACCGGTCTGGCGCAGCGCATTCGCGAGAACCTGCGCCTCAACCGCGTGGCACTCGGACTGTCGCGGCCGGAGGGGTTGCCCGAGGACGACCTGTCCGGCAATTTTGCTGACCTGATCCGCCAGGCCCACCTCAGCCGAGGCGAGCCGGCGGTGGTGCTGATCGACGAATACGACAAGCCCATCCTCGACAACATCGCCGACCCGCAGGCGGCCCAGGCCATGCGCGACGGCCTGCGGGATTTTTACGCCACCCTCAAGGACAGCGACCAGCACCTGCGGTTCGTGTTCCTGACCGGGGTGACCAAGTTCAGCAAGGTCAGCCTGTTCTCGGGCCTGAACAACCTGAAGGACATCACGCTGGACGCCCGCTGGAGCGCGCTGTGCGGCTACACCGATGCGGACATCGACACCGTCTTCGCGCCGGAGCTGCCGGGGTTGGACCGCGACGAGATCCGGCGCTGGTACAACGGCTACAACTGGGGCGGCACCCGCGTCTACAACCCCTTCGACGCGCTGCTGCTGTTCGACAACCGCCTGTTCAAACCGTACTGGTTCGAGACGGGCACCCCCACCTTCCTGGTCAAGGTGCTGGCCGCGCAGCAGTGGTTCACGCCCGATCTGGCGAGCCTGCAGGCCGACGAATCGCTGCTGATGAGCTTCGAGCTGGAACACATCGAGCCGGCCGCGCTGCTGTTCCAGAGCGGCTACCTCACCCTCCACGACACCCGGCAGCTTCGCAACCAGGACATCCTCTTCACGCTCGGCTACCCGAACCGCGAGGTCGAGGTGAGCCTGAACCGGGTGCTGCTGCCGAGCTACGGGGTGCCCGAGCGCCTTGGGCTGCAGTCGCGGCTGACACTGCTGGAGGCCCTGGGTCAGGTGGACATGCTGGCCATCGAGACCTCGCTGCGGGCACTGTTCGCCAGCATCCCGAGCGACTGGTACCGACGCAATCCGCTGGCCGGCTTCGAGGGCCATTACGCCAGCGTGTTCTACAGCCACCTGGCCGGACTGGGGCTGGACCTGCGAGTCGAGGACGCGACCAACCACGGGCGCATCGACCTGACCGTGACGCTGCCGGGACAGGTGTTCCTGTTCGAGTTCAAGGTCGTGGCGGACGCGCCCGAAGGCCATGCGCTGCAGCAGATCCGCGAGAAGGGTTACGCCGAGAAGTACCTGGGGCAAGGCGCGGACGTCCACCTGATCGGGGTCGAGTTCAGCCGGACGGCGCGCAATGTCGTCGGTTTCGAGGTCGAGACGATCACGGGGTGAATCGGGCAAGGCTGGCGGTCAAGGCGCGGGGAACACCTCAGCGCGCCGAGCGGCCGATCCCGCCAGTTCGGTTCATCCCCACGTCCGTGGGGAACACGGCGCACACCCGACCAGCTTCGCAATCGCCCGCGGTTCATCCCCACGCCCGTGGGGAACACGACGGTCATCTCGTGGTCACGGTAGCCGGGGGCGGTTCATCCCCACGCCCGTGGGGAACACGCTGCTGGACACGTCGCACCCCGTCGACCTGATGGTTCATCCCCACGCCCGTGGGGAACACCCGCACCAGCGCGCGCGCGTCGTAGTCCTGCGCGGTTCATCCCCACGCCCGTGGGGAACACATCGGCGCGCTGAAGAGGATCGGGCGTTCTTTCGGTTCATCCCCACGCCCGTGGGGAACACCGGATGACCGCGGCGCGCGAGGTGCTGGCCGACGGTTCATCCCCACGCCCGTGGGGAACACCTCCCCTCGCCGCTTGCGTCCCTGCGCCGGTCCGGTTCATCCCCACGCCCGTGGGGAACACTTGACGGCCAGCGTCAAAAGCTGGATGCCAGTCGGTTCATCCCCACGCCCGTGGGGAACACGGGTCACGATTATGGGTGGCACCAATGATGCGCGGTTCATCCCCACGCCCGTGGGGAACACACCGCAGCGGACAGGGTGAGGCGGCGGGGGGTCGGTTCATCCCCACGCCCGTGGGGAACACGCCATCATGCCAATGTCCTGGTCAAGTTATTTCGCACAGCCCGATAGGTTGTTTGATTGCCGATTGATGCTCGAAGGCATTGGGTGGCAAGTTGCCCAGTGTGGAGTGCAGACGCACGCTGTTGTAGAAGCTGACGATGTAGTCGGCGATGTCG
>NZ_CAWURG010000068.1:0-8836 GCF_963924895.1 uncultured Sphaerotilus sp. | reverse complement strand
GTCATCCCCGCGCAAGCGGGGACCCACGCCCGCAAGACCCGCTCCCCGACCCCCCCACCGTCCGCCACTGGCTCGACCAGCTCTTCGGCCCCCCTGCGCCGACCGCTGACCCCACCGCCCCCGACTGGCAGCGCATCGCCTGCGCCATGGCCCTGCGCGGCCAGCTCGCCCTCATCACCGGCGGCCCCGGCACCGGCAAGACCTACACCGTCGCCCGCTTGCTGGCGCTGCTGTTCGCGCTGCACCCGGCACCCGAGACCCTGCGCATTGCCCTGGCCGCCCCGACCGGCAAGGCGGCGGCGCGGCTGAAGCAGTCGATCGACCAGGCGCTCGGCCAGCTCGGCGCCGCGCTGCCCGGCGTGCTCGACTGGGCGCTGTTGGCCAACCGTCTGAAGGAAGCCCTGACGCTGCACCGCCTGCTCGGCGCCCGCCCCGATACCCGCGCGCTGCGCCACGACGCCCGCCACCCGCTGGATGTCGACCTGCTGGTGGTGGACGAGGCCTCGATGGTCCACCTGGAAATGATGGCCGCGCTGCTGGCGGCGCTGCCCGCGCGGGCGCGGCTGGTGTTGCTGGGCGACAAGGATCAGCTCGCTTCGGTCGAGGCCGGCGCGGTGCTCGGCGACCTGTGCGGACAGGCCGAGCGCGGCCAGTACGACGCCGACAGCGTCGCCTGGATCGCGGCCTGCACGGGGGGCGTCGTGCCGCCCGCGCTGCGCCACCGCCCGGACACGCCGCTGCCCGCGCTTGCCCAGCAGACGGTGATGCTGCGCGAGAGCCGGCGTTTCCAGGGGGCGATCGGCGAGCTGGCCAAGGCGGTCAATGCGGGCGATGTGCGGGCGGCGGACGCGGTGTTTCGCCGTCGCGACCCTGCCGTGCAGCGCCTGGCGCTGACCGAGGCGCAGGCCTTGCCCGCCGTGCTGGGGCTGGCGCTGCAGGGCCGCGCCGACGCGCCGATCGGCTACGCGCTGTATCTGAAGGAGTTGCAGCAGCGGCCAGCGCCGGGCGATGCCGCCGCCCACCAGGCCTGGGTCATACGCGTCGTGCGGGCCTTCGAGCGCGTGCGCCTGCTGTGCGCCTTGCGCGAAGGCGACTGGGGCGTGACCGGCCTGAACGCCCGCATCGAGGCCCACCTGCGCAGCCGCGGCGCCATCGCCCGCCACGGCGAGTGGTACGCCGGCCGGCCGGTGATGATCACGCGCAACGACGCCGCGCTCGGCGTCTACAACGGCGATGTGGGTGTGGCGCTGCCGGGTGTGGAGGGCGGGGCGAGCCTGCGGGTCTGGCTGCTGGAAGGGGAGGGCCAGCCGCCGCGCTCGGTGATGGCGAGCCGGCTGGCGGCGATCGAGACCGCTTTCGCGATGACGGTGCACAAGTCGCAGGGCTCGGAGTTCGAGCACGTCGCGCTGGTGCTGCCGCCGCACCTGAACCCGGTGCTGACCCGGGAGCTGGTCTACACCGGCATCACGCGCGCGAAAGCCGCGTTCACGCTGGTGGCGCCGGACCCCGCGGTGTGGGCCCAGGCGCTGCAGCGGCGAACGCGGCGGGCCAGCGGGCTGCCCGGACTGTTGCTGTCCGGGCGCCGCTGAGCGCAGCCGATCAGACCGGCGTCACGCGGAAGAGCTGGTTCGTCTTCGCGCTGGAGCAGCTCTGCTGGGTCGCCTTGTTGCCCAGCAGCAGGTCCGGCGTCAGCTCGACGCACAGGTTGCTGGAGCGGTTGCGCAGCAGCGTGTAGCCGTTGCCCAGGTCCTCCAGACGCCAGTGCTGCAGCGTCAGGCCGTTGCTGCCGCCGCTGGTGATGGTCAGACCGGCGAGCTGGATGGCCGATCCCTGCACCAGCGAGCCGTTGTGCTGCATCACCAGCCGCATGCTGCCGTCGGCTTCCGGAATGATCTGGAAGCGCTGGCTGCTCGCGGTCGTGCAGCCCTTGCCTTGCAGATCGGCCGTCAGCAGCGTCAGCAGCGAGGTGTTCGGCGCCAGGCAATTGCCGCCCGGGGTCTTGAGCTGCACGATCGGCTGGCCCGAGTGGTGCGTGTTCAGGAAGTTGCCCGGTGTGGCCGACTTGCTGTAGCCCGACGCGCCCACCGCGGGAACGGTCAGCACGCTGTCCACGGCCCGGCCGGTGCCGTCGTTGGTGACCGCGCTGGTCGAGCCGGCATGGCCGTTGGCCACCATGAGCTGCGGGTGGTCGAACGGGGCGGCGTGGAAACGCACGCGGTCGTCGGTCAACGCCTTCATGAACTCGACCAGGGCTGTCTTCTCATCGGTGCTCAGGCCCAGGTTGGTGATGTCCGCGTCCAGGTCGTTGATGTTCTGGTCGTGGAAGTTGCCGCCCCGGTTGTAGAACTCGACCACCTGGTGCAGCGTGGCGGCGCCGCCGTTGTGGAAATAGGGGCCGGTCAGCTCGATGTTGCGCAGCGTGGGCGTCTTGAACATGCCGTTGACGGCGATGCGCTCACCCGGCGAGACGGTCAGGTTCGGGTTGATGCCGATCAGCTCCTTCACCTTGGTGTTGCCGATCTGCGCCAGGGCCGAGATCGCCAGCGGATTGCCGAAGGGGTCCTTGCCACCCGCGCCGAGGTCGTCGAGCGTGGGGCGCACACCGATGTTGTAGTAACCCTCGTCGTAGACCGCCACGCCGCCGTTGCCCATGACCATGCGGACCATCGGCGTGGCGAGCATCTTGCGCACGCTGGCGTTGGTGAACTCCGCACCGCCGTGGCAGGAGGCGCACTTGCCCTTGCCGAAGAAGACGCCCATGCCCTGCTGCGCGCGGGTGGACAATGCCGACGAGTTGCCGCCCATGAAGCGATCGAACGGGGCGTCATCCGAGACCAGCGTGGCCTGGTAGAGCTGCAGTGCCAGCCCGAAGAACAGGCTGAAGTTGTGCTGCATCTGGGTGTACTGGCTGGCCGTGGGGGCCGACACCATGGTGGTCAGCACCTTGGAGCCATCCGGGTTCATCTGGATCAGCTGGTCGCTGTTCCACCATTCCGGGCGGAAGGCCTTCTTCACCATCGCGGCGTAGTTGGCTTCGCTCAGGCCGAGGCCCGAGGTGTGGCGGCGCGCGGCCAGCACGCTGTCGGTGGTGCTGACCTGCTGGCCCAGCAGCGGACGCAGGTAGAGCATTTTCTTGCCGACATCCGGGAACGAGCGGCCGTGGGCGCTCATCTCGAAGTCGCTGCCCGGCGGGCCGGAGGCCTGCGAGGCCAGGCTGGCGTTGTCGATGCGGACCTGGGTCGGCTGCATCGACCAGGTCGTGCCGCTCAGGATGTTCTTGTAGACGCGCGCGTTCGGGTCGCGCAGGCCGAAGGGGTTGACGCCATTGAAGACGTACTCGGCGCGACCGTCCCAGAAGTTGCGGAAGTTGAAGACCGCATTGATGACGGTGGGCGTGTTGCGCGGCTCGACACGGCGGGTGTTGACGCTGCCGATGCGGTAGACCGGGTCTGCCAGCAACTGGCGCTGCTCGGTGGTCGAGCCGTACCAGGTGGCGAAGGCGTCCTGCGGGTACGTGCCGTTGGTGAACGGCAGCAGGTAGGCGCCCGGCAGCAGCGTGCCGATCACGCCGAGGAACTGCTCGTTGAACACGCCCTGCGATGTGGACGCGTCGTTGATGGAGCTGAGCACCGACGAGTTGCGGTTGTTGACGTCGGACAGCTTGTGGAAAGGGAAATCGTCGAGCTTGAACTGGTAGTTCACGCCGCCGAGCTGGAAGGTGGTGTCCGGATTCGGCGAAGTCAGCGACGCCATGCGGTTCAGACCGGGCGAGAGCTGGTTCTTGCTGCGGTTGTCGGCACCGGCCTGGAAGTGGCACGAGGCGCAGGCGGTCTTGCCGTCACTGCCGACCTGCATGTCCCAGAACAGCGCCTTGCCGAGTGCGATCGCTTCGCTCTTGTTGAGCACGAACTCGCCGAGATTGGAGGGCTCGGGGCGCGGCACGCCTTTGAGCGACTGCGGCGTTGGGGCCGGCTCCACGGTGACCTGCGCCTGGGCGATGTCGCCGAGGGCGAGGATGCTGCCGAGCGCGCTGGCGCCGAGGCCAAGCTGGATCAGGCGGGTTCGCCTGGACGGTTGTTTTGTGTTGGTCAAAGGCTCTCTCCTTGAAGTAAACGATTCGTTACCAAGTGTAAATTAACGATACAAATGTATCGTCGAGAGTTAACCAGAGTGCCTCGCGGACAGCCTCCCGTGTTTGGATGGAACAACGGCCACCGAATGGGTGGCCGTTGCGGATGGGGTCATTCCGGTGTCAGACGGGCTGGTTGCCGACTTCCAGATCGACGATCGGACCGCGGCCGCTCCAGCGGTCGAGCGTCAGGTAGATCACCGGCGTGATGTAGAGCGTGACCGCCTGCGACACGATCAGCCCGCCGACCACCGCCAGACCGAGCGGCTGGCGCAGTTCGGCCCCCGCGCCCAGCCCGAGCGCGATCGGCAGCGCGCCCATCAGCGCGGCCAGCGTCGTCATCACGATCGGCCGCAGCCGCAGCAGGCCCGCCTGGCGGATGGCTTCCTGCGGCGCCATGCCCTGGTGGCGCTGCGCCTCCAGCGCGAAGTCGATCATCATGATCGCGTTCTTCTTGACGATGCCGATCAGCATCAAGAGGCCGATGGTCGCGATCACCGTCAGGTCCATGCCGAACAGCGTCAGCGTGGCCAGCGCGCCCACCGCGGCCGACGGCAGGCCGGCCAGGATGGTGAGCGGGTGGATGAAGCTCTCGTAGAGCACCCCCAGCAGCAGGTAGATCACCAGGATCGCCAGCCCGAGCAGCACGAGCTGGCCGGACTGCGAGTCCTGGAACACCGCGGCGTCACCGCCATAGGTGCCGATCAGCGTGCTCGGCATCTGCAGTTCGCGCACGTAGCCGTCTAGCTTCGCCGTCGCCGTGCCCAGCGGGACATCCGGCGCCAGGTTGAAGCTCAGCGTCACCGCCTGCAGCTGGCCCTGGTGGTTCACCGCCGTCGGGCCGATGGTGCGCTGCACGGTGGCGAACGCGCTCAGCGGCACCAGCGCGCCGGTCTTGCTGCGCAGCGAGATCTTGTTGAACGCGTCCTCGAACTGCTTGTCGGCCTCGGACGCTTCCATCAGCACCTGGTAGGTGTTGCTGGGGGCGTAGATGGTGGACACCTGCCGCTCGCCATAGGCGCTGTAGAGGGCGCTGCGCAGATCCGCCATCGACACGCCGAGCAGGGCGGCCTTGTCGCGGTCGATCTGCAGGCTGGCCTGCAGGCCGCGCTGCTGCGAGTCGCTGGTGATGTCGCGGAACAGCGGGTCATCGCGCAGCTTGCCCTGCAGCTTGCCGGCCCACTCGTTGAGCGAGTCGGCGCTCACGCTCTGCAGCGTGTACTGGTAGCGGCTCTTGCTCTGGCGGCCGCCGAGCTGCAGGTTCTGCAAGGGCCGCATGAAGACCTGCACGCCGGGGAAGCCGCGGGTCTTCTTGCGCAGGTTGTCGACCACCTGGGTCATGGGCGGGCGCTGGTCGCGCGGCTGGAGCGTGACGAACAGACGGCCGGTGTTCTGGGTCGAGCCGCCGCCGCCGCCCGTGAACGAGCTGACCGCGGAGACGGCCGGATCTTTCTGGAACACCTCCGCGATGCGGGACTGCACCTTGACCATGGCGTCGAAGGAGATGTCTTCCGAGGCTTCGATCGTCACCTGCAGTTGCCCGATGTCCTCTTCGGGAAAGAAGCCCTTGGGGATCTGCACGAACAGCACCGCGGTGGCCACGAAGGTGCCCAGCGCGAACAGCAGCACCACCCAGCGGTGCGACAGCGCCCAGTCGAGCGTGCGGCCGTAGAAGCGCAGCACGGCGTCGAAGCCGCGCTCGAACCAACGGCCGAGCCAGTTTTCCTCCTCCGGTTCGTGGTGGCGCAGGAAGCGGCTGGCCAGCATCGGCACCAGCGTCAGCGACACCACCGCCGACACCAGGATCGACAGGCCGACCACGACCGCGAACTCGTGGAACAGCAGCCCGATCACCCCCGGCATGAAGAAGATCGGGATCAGCACCGCCACCAGCGAGACCGAGATCGACAGGATGGTGAAGGCCATCTCGCGCGCGCCCTTGATGGCGGCCTCGAACGGCGCCATGCCGTCCTCGACGTGGCGGACGATGTTCTCCAGCATCACGATTGCGTCGTCGACCACCAGGCCCACCGCCAGCGTGATGCCAAGCAGCGAGACATTGTCCAGGCTGTAGCCACCCGCGTAGAGCAGCGAGAGCGCACCGATCAGCGACACCGGCAGCGACAGCGCCGGGATCACCGTGGCCGCGACCCGGCGCAGGAAGATGAAGATCACCAGCACCACCAGCACCACCGTCAGCCCGAGGGTGAGGTTGACGTCGTGCAGGGCCTCGCGGATCGAGAGCGAGCGGTCGTTGGTCGGCATCAGCCGGATGGAGGCGGGCAGCTGGGTCTCGAAGCGCGGCAGCATCGCCTTGACGCGGTCGACCACCTCGACGGTGTTGGCGTCCGGCTGGCGCTGCACGGCCAGCGTGATCGAGGGCTCGCCGTTGAAGCTGGCGAAGGTCTTGGCGGTCTCGACGCTGTCCTGCACATCGGCCACCTCGCGCAGCCGGATCGGTGCGCCGTTGCGGGTGGCGACGATCAGGTTGCCGAACTCGCGCGCGCTGGCGAGCTGGCGGTTGGCGACGATGGTGAGGGTCTGGCGCGGGCCGTCGAGCGTGCCCACCGGCGAGTTGGCGTTGGCGCCGGACAGGGCCGCTCGCAGTTCGTCGAGCGTCAGGCCACGCTGGGCCAGCGTCTCGGGCTTGACGCGGACGCGCACCGCGTAGCGCTTCTGGCCGTAGATCGACACCTGCGCCACGCCGTTGATCGTCGACAGGCTCGGTGCGATCAGGCTTTCGGCGAACTCGTTGAGGTCCGACATCGACATCGACGGCGAGGTCATGGCCAGCAGCAGCACCGGCGCATCGGCCGGGTTGACCTTGCGGTAGGACGGCGGCGAGGTCATGTCCGCCGGCAGCGTGCGCTGGGCGCGGAACAGGGCAGCCTGCACGTCGACGGCAGCGGCGTCGATGTTGCGGCTGCTCTCGAATTCGAGCGTGATCGAGCTGCGGCCGAGCGTGTTGGTCGAGCTGATCGTGGCCAGACCGGCGATGGTCGAGAACTGCTTTTCCAGCGGCAGTGCGACCGAGCTGGCCATCGTGTCCGGACTCGCGCCGGGCAGGTCAGCCGAGACCTGGATCACCGGCGTGTTGTAGCTCGGCAGCGCGGCCACCGGGATCTTGCCCAGCGCCACCAGCCCGGCGAGCACGATCGCCAGGTTCAGCAGCACCGTCATCACCGGACGGCGGATGAAGTGTTCGGTGAAACTCATCGCGAGGCCCCGCTCGCCGGGCCGGCCGCGCTGGCACCCTTGCCACCGCCCGTCGCGGCCTCCCTGACTGGCGAGCCCGGGCGCAGATTCTGCTTGCCTTCGACGACGATCTTCTCGCCGGCCGCGACGCCTTCGACCACCACCTGTTCGCCCAGCGGCTGGCGCAGCTGCACCGGCTTCATCTGCGCGTTGCCTTCGGCGTCGACCACGTAGACCGAGCGCTCGTTGCCGCGCACGATCACGGCGGCCTGCGGAATGACGATGGCATCCTGGATCGTGCGCAGCGTCAGCTTGACCGTGACGTACTGGCCCGGCCAGAACTGCCGGCCCTCGTTGACCAGCTTGCCCTTGACGCGGATGGTGCCGGTGGTGGCGTCCACGCCGCTGTCGATGAAGCTCACGTTGCCGGGCAGCGCGGCCGCGGGCTGGCCGCGCCGCTCACCGGGCAGCTGGACAGTCAGCGGTACGCCGCCATCCTTGGCGAGTTCCTTGTCGGCCTTGCGCAGCAGGCCGAGCTGCGCCTCCGGCAGCGTGAAGCTCACGCCGATCGGGTCCAGCTGCGTCAGCGTGACCAGGGCTGCACCGCCGGGCTGCACCAAGCTGCCCTTGACGACGTTGACCGCGCCGGCCCGGCCGCTCCGCGGGGCCTTGAGCACGTTGTTGCTCAGCGCGACCTCGATCGACTGCACGCCCGCCACGCTGGCCCGAACGGCCGCCAGCTGTGCATCCAGCTGGGTCTGCAGGGTGTCGACCGCATTGCGGGCGATGAAGTTCTGCTCGAACAGCTCCTTGGCCCGGGCGAGCTGGCGTTCGAGGTCGGCCTGCGTGGCCTTGTCCTTGGCGAGCTGGGCCTTGGCCTTGTCCAGATTGGCGCGGTCGGCGCGGTCATCGAGCTTGAAGAGGACGGCGCCGCGCTGGATCGCCTGGCCCTCGGTGACCGCCACCTCGGTGATGACCCCGGTGGTCTGCGGGCGGATCTCGACGCTGTCGAGTGCCACCACGCTGCCGGCCGCCTCGATCGACACCGGCACATCCCGCTGCTGCGCGAGGGCGATGCCGACGGTCTGCGGTCCACCCCGAGTGCCACCGGCTGGCGCCGAGGCACCTCCAGCGGCCGATCCAGCCGCCATCGGCGCGCTGGCGGCATCCGCGGCAGGGGATTTCTTGAGCCACCAGTACGTTCCGCCGGCTGCACCAGCAACGATCAGGAGGGTCGCGATTGTTCTTGTCTTCATGTCTCTTCCAGCCAGGGAGCGGTGCGCAAGCGGTGTGCAATCTATCACCAGAAAGCGCGAGAAGCCCCGTCCTTCAGGGCGGGGAGGTAGAGCGCAGGCTCGCGCAGCGAGCCAATGGCTTGGTGGTTGAGTTTCCTGTGGCATTGATGACTGTTTTTATATACAGTATTGATCATGTCCATTCGAGCCTTCCGCTTCCAGTTGCGCCCCAAGCCCGGCACCGCGCACGCCCTGCGCCGGTTCGCGGGCGCATGCC
>NZ_CAWURG010000067.1:0-33042 GCF_963924895.1 uncultured Sphaerotilus sp. | reverse complement strand
CCGCCCGCAGTTCTACTTCCGCACGACGGACGTGACCGGCTCGATCTCCCTGCCCGAAGGCAAGGAAATGGTCATGCCGGGCGACAACGTGTCGATCACCGTCAAGCTGATCGCCCCGATCGCCATGGAAGAAGGTCTGCGCTTCGCCATCCGTGAAGGCGGTCGTACCGTCGGCGCCGGCGTCGTCGCCAAGATCATCGCCTGAGCTTTTGTGTGACGGTGGCGGGGTGCCGCGAGGTGCTCTGCCACCCTTTCCTCTTTGCGGCCGACCTTGGTGGGCCGCCCCGCTCTTTTTGAAAGACCCGTCATGCAAAAGCAAAAGATCCGCATCCGCCTGAAGGCGTTCGATTACAAGCTGATCGACCAGTCGGCCCAGGAAATCGTCGAGACCGCCAAGCGCACCGGCGCCATCGTCAAGGGCCCCGTGCCCCTGCCGACGCGCATGCAGCGCTTCGACATCCTGCGTTCGCCGCACGTCAACAAGACCTCGCGCGACCAGTTCGAGATCCGCACCCACCAGCGCCTGATGGACATCGTGGACCCGACCGACAAGACGGTTGACGCCCTGATGAAGCTCGACCTGCCGGCTGGCGTGGACGTCGAAATCAAGCTGCAGTGATGTTTCCTCCGGGATCGTCCGCTCGTCGGATGACACCCGGATGAATCTGCCCAGAAAGAGCGACCCGCGTGGTCGCTTTTTTTCGTCGGTCCCCCACCCCGCCATGAACGGTCTGCACCTCAGCGCTGAATTCCATGACTGCACCGGCGAGCCGACCTGGCTCACTGACGCAGAACGGCTGCGCACGGCCGCGATCCAGGCCGTCACCGACGCCGGACTGCAGGCGGTCGGGGCCGTGTTCCATCCGTTTCCGGCGTCACCAGCGGGCCAACCCGGTGGCGTGACCGGCGTGGTACTGCTGGCCGAGTCGCACCTGGCGCTGCACACCTGGCCGGAACTCGGGGCGGTGACGCTGGATGTCTATGTGTGCAACCGCAGCGGCGACCACTCCGCGCAGGCGCGGCAGGTGATGGCGGCAATGCGGGCACTGTTCAAACCCGGTCGCACCGAGCAGCGTGACGTCATCCGCGGTGCGGTCGCCCCAGGGCCTGTGCCACGCTGAGTCCTGCCTGCACGCCGAGCGTGTACGCCTCCTCGAACACCGAGTAGCCGGCCAGATCGGCATGCGCGATCGTCACCAGGCCGGGCAGCCGGGCCAGCGCCTGGTGGGCCGCCGACGACCGCGTCCCCGGCAGCGGCACGCGCATCGCGTGGCCATAGCGCATCAGGTCGATGCGGCGCAGCTGGTCCGGCAGATCGGGATGCAGCGGCACCAGACCACCGATCACCCGCTGCGCCCAAGGACGCCAGTCGTCGGCCAGCAGTGCGGCCCGTTCAGCGACTGGCAGCGCCACGTAGGCCGTCAACACTGTCGGGCCGGCGTGCGGGCGCATCGACTGGTGCATGGCGTCGACGTAGCCGAGCGAGGTGCCACCGTAGGACACGCTGTCCCAGGCGGGCGGCGCACCGACACGCTCTAGCAGCGCCGCGCTGAGGTGCAGATTGGCGACCAGCCACGGCGCGTGCCGAGCATCCGCCGACACCGAACGCAGCGCATCCGGCGGCGACGCCAGCAGCCGCACCGCGACGAACACCGGCAGCGCCAGCACGACCCGGTCGGCGGTCCAGCGCTCGGCCTGTCCGGCCGCCTCGTCCCAGACCAGCACCTCGACGGCGTGCCGCCCCTCCTCCACGCGCAGCGCCGTGCGGCCGGTGTGCAGCCGGTCGGTCAAAGGCGCGGCCATGCGGCGCGTCAGCCACGCATTGCCCTCGGGCCAGGTCAGCACCGGCTCGCGCTCGGCCTCCTCGTCGCCCGGCGGGTGGAAACCGTGGCGGCTGGCAAAGTAGTGCAGGCCGGCCCAGGCGGAGACGGTGGCCGCATCGGCGCCGTAGTCGTCGCGGCAGCAGTAGTCGAGGTACCAGCGCAGCCGCGGGTCGTCGAGTCCGTTTCTCGCCAGCCAGTCGGCAAAGGTGGTCGCTTCCAGCGCCGCGTGTGCGGGCGTCCACGGCGTGCGCAGCGCCGGCATCGAGAACCCGACGGCGCGCTGCGCCTGGCTGACCAGCGCCGAGAAACGCCGGTACTGCGCCAGCGTTTCGGAGCCGGGTTCGGCAGGCGGTAGCAGCCCCTCGTGCCACGCGCCCTCGAAGAACAGGCGCTCCTGCGGGCTGTGGCACAGGTGGCGCTCGTCCCAGGTCCAGCGGCCGTGCTCGACACGCGCCAGCCCGAAGTCGATCAGCAGTTCGCGCACCTCGCGGGCCGCATCGCCAGGCACCGGCAGGTAATGCGCCCCGAGCGGGCAGTCCATGCCGGCCATCCGGTGACCGCGGGCATTGCCACCCGCCTCGTCTTCCAGCTCCAGCAGGTGCACGTCGTCGATGCCCGCCCGGCCCAGCGCCCGCGCCGCCGCCAGCCCCGCCACGCCCGCGCCGATGACCAACACGCTCGCCCGCCGCTGCACCGCCGCCACCGGCAGCGCGCCGGATTTCAGCGCCCGCAGCCGGTGCCCGCGCTGCGCCGCCGCGCCAACCCAGCCGCCGGCCAGCGGCGCCTCGGCCGGGCGGCAGCCGATCAGCCCGAGCGCGGCCATCTGCGCCAGCCAGTCGCGCCGGTGCAGGTTCACTGGTGCACCCTGCCCCATTCCTCCTCGAAGACCCGCACGAGATGCTGGTTCGACAGGCGGTTCGGTTCTTCCTCGACCCGCGCCATGTCGGGCGGAAACTGCTGCAGCGCAGCCAGCCCGTCCAGCGTCAGGAAGCGCAGCCCCGGCGGCAGCGCGGTCGGCGCCCGCCACGGCCGGCGACCGGCGAGCAGGAAACCCCACTCGCCGAAGCTCGGCACATGCGCGTGGTACGGCGTGACCGTCAACCCGACCGCTTCGAGCGTGGCCGCCACGGTCCAGAAACTGCGCCGCGCGATCAGCGGCGAGGTGGTCTGCACGACGGCGTAGCCACCCGCCGAGAGGTGCTGGTCGACCACCTGGTAGAAGCTGGTGGTGTAAAGCTTGCCGATGGCGAAGTTGCTCGGGTCGGGGAAGTCGATGACGATGACGTCCCACACCGCGTCCGGACCGCGCTGCGACTCCAGCCAGGTGAAGGCATCGGCGTGGACGATGCGCAGTTTCGGCGAGGTCAGCGCGCCCGCGTTCAGCCCTTTCAGGCGCGGCTCGGTCGAGAACAGGCGTGTCATGTGCGGGTCGAGTTCGACCAGCGTGACCTGCTCGACCGAGGGGTATTTGAGGATCTCGCGCACCGCCAGCCCGTCGCCGCCACCGAGCACCAGCACGCGCTTCGGCGCCCCGTGCCCCGCCATCGCCGGGTGGACCAGCGCCTCGTGGTAGCGGTACTCGTCGCGCTCGTGGAACTGCAGATTGCCGTTCAGGAAGAGCCGCACGCCCGCCGGGCCGCCGGTGACGACGATGCGCTGGTAATCGCTGGTGGCCTTGTAGAGCACGCGGTCGCCGTAGAAGCGGTCCTCGGACCAGGTGGTGAGCCGGTCCGCGCCGGCCATGGCAGCGCCCAGCGCCAGCACCACCGCCGCACACGCGGCCGCGTAGGCCCGCCAGCGCCGCAACTCGCCGCGGAACAGCCACAGCGTCCACACCGCCACGCCCGCGTTCAGCAGCCCGAACACCAGCCCGGTGCGGATCAGCCCCAGGTGCGGCACCAGCAGCAGCGGAAACGCGAGCGCCACCACCAGCGCGCCGAGGTAGTCGAAGGTCAGCACCTGCGACACCAGATCCTTCAGGGCATAGCGCTGGCGGAACTGGCGCTGCAGGATGCGCATCACCAGCGGAATCTCCAGCCCGACCAGCGCTCCTACCAGCAGCACCAGCCCGTACAGCAGCACCCGGAACGACCCCAGCGCCGAGCCCGGCAACGCGTTGTGCGCCACGAACAGCGCCGCCGGCATCAGCCCGCCGACCAGCCCGACCAGCAGCTCGATCCCCAGGAACTGCGCCACCAGCTGACGCTCGACGAAGCGGCTCAGCCACGAGCCGACACCCATCGCGAACAGGTAGGTGCCGATGACGGTGGAGAACTGCAGGATCGAGTCGCCGAGCAGGTAACTCGCCAGCGCCCCCGCGGCCAGCTCGTAGACGAGGCCGCAGGCGGCGATCAGGAAGACCGAGGCGAGCAGCGTGACTTCGGCGGGGGAGACGCGCGATGCCGGACCGCTCGCCGGCACCTCGTCCGCGGAAGCGGGCAGGCTCACCCGTGGATCGCCGCCGCGACGATCTGCCCGATCGCGAGGAACATCGCGCCCACCACGATCGCCAACGCAACGTTCTTGTGTTCGACGATTTCCTCCCAGAGCTTGTAGGGCGTGAGCTTGTCGATGATGACGAAGCTGACCCACAGCACGACCACGCCGATCACGGCGTAGAGGATCGAGCCGAGGATGACATCGGGGCGGAGCATGTCCATGGTGTGCGCCTTTCGCTTTCGTCTTGGGGTGTCTTGCGTTACTTGTGGCCGCCACCACCACTGCTGAAGCCGCCGAAGGAGCCGCCCGAGCTGGTCGAGCGGCTGCGGCTGTTCAGACACTGCTGGTATTCGAGGCTGGCCGGGCCGAAGGTGCTGCGGATCTGGCTGCAGTTGTCGCTGCTGCAGCGGCTGATCAGCAGCACGACGAACAGCAGCAGCACCAGCAGGATGATGACACCCGCGCAGCCGAGGCCCCCTCTGCCCCCGGCCACCGGCGCCGCATCCCGCTGGAGCGCCGTGGTGGTCTTGGGATCGAGGCCGAAGGCCTTGGCGATCACCTGGGCGTCGAGCACCTCGCCCGCCGACCACGTCACCTCGCCGTTGCCGTCTGCGCCGGCGGTCTGTTCGCGGCCGAGGCGCCTGTGGCGGTGGGCGCCTTCACCGTCGTAGTCGGTGACCTGCACCACCTCGTCGCGGCGGATGCGCCAGTAGAACTCGCCGATGACGTGCACGGTCTTGGCGCGGTAGGCCCAGCGCTGCTTGTAACGGGCGCCAGCCCAGGCCGCGGTGTCGCCCTGGACGACGGGCACGCCGGTCAGCGGCTTCGCCCAGCTCCAGCCGTCCTCGCTGTCGACCAGGAAGACGAAGCCTTCGGTCGGGTGGAACAGCAGGTATTCGCGCCAGAAGGTCTGCTCGTCGCCGTCCCCCGGCGCGGGCAGATCGCAGCGCTCCAGGTAGCCGACGACTTGCCACGACAGCGGCTGTGGCGCCCCGAGCTTGAGCGTGCCGACGCTGCCGAGCGGGATCTGCGGCTCGGTGACCGCGTTCTGCGCGAAGTGCGCCAGATCCGCGCCCACGCCCTGCGAGACATCGACCACCGCCTTGCACTGGCCGCAGGTGACCGACTGCGTGCTGTCCAGCCGGATCTCCAGCGAGGCGCCGCAGCTCGGGCATTCGGTGCTGCGTCCGGCCAGCGCCTTCTCGCTCGGGCCATCGCGCAGGCCACGCAGTGCCAGATCAGCCAGCCGCACCCCGCGACCGATCGACCAGCGCGGCTGCGCGGGGTCGCTGTAGTCGAGCGTGCCGACCTCGTCGCGGCTGTTGCGCAGGTCGGCGATCAGGACGCTGCCGGTGAGCTGCGGCGGCCAGGGCAGTTCTCCCTGCGCGGCCTGCACCGTCGCGGACGTGACCGAGGCGACGTCCCAGGCGAGGCCCTCGATCTGGGCGCGCTGGCCGGGGAAGAGCGTGGCCGCCTGCGGGACGCGGTCCTTCAGCGGCGCATCGAAGGCGAAGACGTAGGCGCCGTTGTCCTCGGACAGCCAGCCGCTGCGGCCATTGGCGAAGAGCGCGTGCCACTCGTTCCAGCGGCCGTCGGCATAGGCCAGTTGCAGGCGGCCGAGCAGCGTGAAGGCCTCGCCCTGGAAGACGCCGCTGGCGCCGAGCTGCAGCGGGGAGTGGTCGTCGAACAGCTCGGCGCTCTCGCCGATGCGGCGCAGCGCGTCCCCATCGCGCACCAGCGTCGAGCGGCAGAAGCTGCACACCGCACTGACCGACGCGGCCGAGCGGAACTCGACCGTGCCGCCGCAGTTCGGACACGCAGCCCGGTAGGCGCGGTTGGCCCCGACCCCCTCGGCCATGTCAGACCAGCTTCTTGAGCAGCTCGGTCTTCTTGGCGCTGAACTCGTCCTCGGTGAGGATGCCCTTGGCCTTCAGGTCGGCGAGCTTTTCCAGCGTGGCCATGACCTCGTCGGGTTTCATCGCCACGATCGGGGCGGCCACGGGCGCGGCTGCGGCTGCGGGCGCCTGCAGACCCTGCTGCATCGCCTGCGCCATCGTCTGGCCCATCGCGAGGCCGGCGCCCAGGCCCATCGCGTCACCGGCCAGCCCACCGCCCTGCCCGGCGTTTTCGGCGAATGTCGGGATCGCCTGTCCGGTCTGGTACTGCATGAACTGGCCCATGTTCTGGCCGATCATGCCCATGCCGATCTTCTGGTCGAGGATCTTCTGCAGCTCCTCCGGCAGCGAGACGTTCTGCAGCGTCACCGTCTCCAGGCTCAGGCCGATGCGCGTGAACTCGGGCGCCACGGCCGCCTTGAGCTGCGCGGCGAACTCGGTCTGGTTGGCCGCCAGGTCCAGGAAGGGGATGCCGGACTGCGCGACCGCGTCCGAGATGTGCTGCAGCAGGAAGCCGCGCAGTTGCCCGTCGAGTTCAGCGGCGGTGTAGACCTCTCGGGTACCGGAGATCTCCTTCAGGAACAGCCGCGGATCGGCCACCCGGTAAGCACTGTTGCCAAACGCCCGCAGCCGCACCATGCCGAAGTCCTTGTCGCGGATCGTCACCGGCTGCTGCGTGCCCCAGCGCTGGTCGGTCTGCAGCCGGGTGCTGAAGAACCAGACGTCGCTCTTGAACGGCGAGGCGAACAGCTTGTCCCAGTTCTTGAGATTGGTCAGGATCGGCAGCGTCTGCGTCGTCAGCGTGTGGCGGCCGGGGCCGAAAACGTCGGCGATCTGGCCCTCGTTGACGAAGACCGCCAGTTGCGACTCGCGCACGGTCAGCACCGCGCCGTTCTGGATCTCGTTGTCGGCCATCGGGTAGCGCCAGGCCAGCACCCCGTCGCCGGACTCGGTCCACTCTAGGACATCGATGAACTGCTTCTTGATGAAGTCGAACAATCCCACAGCACGCTCCTCGTCAACAGCGCACACCCACCGTGCACACCACCTGTGCCGCACTATGGCATATCCCCTGCACCCGACAAACAGTGGCCGGCGCCACGACTCGTAACAGAAACAGATATTCAGCAATACCTTTTCCACCCTCCAGGGGAGTGGAAAACAGGCGCCACCTCGCTACAGTGAACCCCAGTAAAACATCAAAACGCCACTGAGCGGGGGAGGCCATCAATGGACAGCATCCGGGAGAGCACCAGCGCCGTGTCTCTGCAGGCCGATCTGTTCGGCAGCAGCACACAACCTGCGCAGATCGTGGAGTTGCAGATCGTCGGCGATCGGCTCCAGATCCAGGGCGCCGACTTCACCCAGCAGATCCCCGCGCACCAGGTCCGCTGGCCGCGCACGGGGGACAGCGGCGTCTGCCTGCTGGAGCTGCCCGACGGCGCACTGCTGCACTGCCGGCCCGATCCGCTGCTGCAGCAGTGGAGCGAGGCGGTACTCGCCGCGCAGACCCCCCGTCGCCGCACCCTGCGCAACACCCTCCTGGCCCTGGTGGCCACCGCACTGGTCTGGGCCGGGCTGCCGGTCGCGGCCGAGTCGCTGCTGCCGCAGGTGCCGCGCCAGATCGACCGCCATGTCGGGCAACGCCTGCTCGACCGGCTCGATGCCCTGTGGCTGCAGCCCAGCGCCCTGCCCGCACAGACCCAGCAGGCCTGGCGGCAGCGCCTGACCGATGCCGTCACCCAGGCCTGCCCCGCCGTCCAGCTGCCGTCGTGGAACCTGCAGTTCCGCCGCGGCCAGGGCGACAGCACCCGCCACGGCTCCGGCGCCATCGGTCTGCCCGGGGGCACGGTCGTGCTGCTCGACGAGCAGCTCGGTCGCGGCACGCTCCAGGCCCTCTGCGGCGAACTCGGCCAGCTGCAACAGCGCCAGGGCATGCGCACGCTGGCCCGGAACCAGCCCGTCTCGCTGCTGATGGGGGTGGCCTTCGACGACTTCAGTTCGACCGTGGCGGTGGCCTGGCCGGTGCTCGCGCAGCACCTGCCCTTCGAGGCCCTGACCGGCCCCCCCGCCAGCGCCACCGGAAACCGCATCGCCCGCCGCTGAGTGGCCGACAGGGCGCATCCTCAATCCTGAGGACGACAGCCCCGGACAAGCCGCCTAGATTCGGCGGTCTTGGTTGTATCGATTCCGATTGTCCAGACACTTCCAGGGAGCTGCCCCCATGCCCGACAAGAATGCGAGCCTCCAGCTCGCCGGCATCACCAATCTGAGCCTGCTCGCCCCGATCAAGACGGGATTCGTCGACAGCTTCGACACACTCACCCAGGTCGCCCGCCTGCAACAGGTGCTCGCCACGCTCAACGGCATCCGGCAGGCGGCGCGCGAATCGTCGATGCCGCTGTCGCCGTTTCCCGACCCGGTGGGGCGCTTCGACATCGTCCACTTCTTCCGCTTCTCGGTCGTGCCCCCGGATGCCGAGGCCCAGGCGGCCGGCTCCCTGCGCCACCGCCTGCTGCTCAGCGTGACCTTCGATGGCGGCTGGGAGCCGTACATGCGTGTCATCTGGCGCGACCTGGGCACCCTGCTCGACCTGATGCTCTGCCACTGCGAGGGCTACCCGCTCGCGCATGCCAGCAGCTGCGAGGAGTACCTGCGCTGGGTGCGCGCCAACGAGGTCAAGGGCGGCTTCTTCTACACCGAGGCCGCGACGACCGTGCTCGACCAGCGCCGGATGAAGGCCCTGGTCACCCCGCAGGGGCCGCTGCCCCCCCCGGTCTACAGCCAGACCCAGTGGCAGCAGATCGCCGAGCACCGCCTGACGGCCGCCGAGCGCCACAGCATCGGCAGCACCGCGCTGCGGGCCATCCGCACCTTCCATGCGCTGAAGAGCAGTTTCCCGGACAACCCGGCGGGCGACGAAGGCATCCTGCTGCGCGGCATGAACGACGTGCTGCGCGAGGTCCGCTCCATCGGCCTGGCGCGGCTGCTCGCCGCCGACGATGGCCTGCGCACGCTGTACCGGCCGGTGATCGAGTGGTTCGACCGGGCTGGCCAGGGCGGTGCGGTGACGCGGTCGCCCGCGTCCGCTCGGCTCGACCTGGGCAAGGTGCAGGGCGGCATCCTGAGCAGCCCGACCGACACCACCCACGGCGCCCTGGTGCTGCTGCGGGTGACCAACGCCGCCCACGCACTCGACGCCCTGGCCCACTGGCCCGTGTGCACCGAGGCGGACGCGGGGCAGCCCCTGCGCATCCGGCTCACCGTCGCGCTGACGCTGCAGGGCCTGAAGGCGCTGCATCTGCCGGCGGCCACCCTGGAACGCCTGCCGCAGGAATTCATCGAGGGCATGGACGCCCGGGCCGGCGTGCTCGGCGACCTCTACAGCCAGCACCCTGACCGCTGGCAACCACCACCCGCCCGCGGCGCCACCACCAACCCGGCGCGGCGCATTGCCCTGTCGGCGGTGCACGTGGTGGTGCAGTTGCGCGGGGCCTTCGGCGCGGGAAGCCGGCCGGTGCCACCCGGCCAGGTCCACCCGGGCCTCAGCCCCGACATCGAACGCCTGCAGGCGCCCGGCACCGGCCTGAAGGTGCTGGCCATCGAAGCGATGCAGCGCAACACCGCCGGCCCCGGCAGCACGCAGTCGAAGGAACACTTCGGCTTCCAGGACGGTTTCAGCCAGCCCGTCCTCGCCTCCGCCACACCGGCCGAGCCGCCACCGGGCACGGACCGCCCGCGCTGGTCGGACACGGTGGCCCCGGGCGAGCTGCTGCTGGGCCATCCGAACGACCGGGGCGACGCGCGCGTGCCGGCCACGCCGGATGCGCTGCTGGACAACGGCAGCTTCCTCGTGGTCCGCAAGCTGGCCCAGCAGGTGGAGCGGCTCGACCAGCTGCTCGACGCGCAGGCCCAGGCGCTGCGGGCCCTGCACGGCGCCGATGCGCCAGACGCCGCGACGCTGCGCACCCTGATGATGGGCCGCGCCCCGGACGGCACGCCGCTGGCCAGCCCACCCT
This sequence comes from uncultured Sphaerotilus sp., assembly GCF_963924895.1. Classification (NCBI taxonomy): domain Bacteria; kingdom Pseudomonadati; phylum Pseudomonadota; class Betaproteobacteria; order Burkholderiales; family Sphaerotilaceae; genus Sphaerotilus; species uncultured Sphaerotilus sp. Next base: position 22,866 of record NZ_CAWURG010000067.1, on the reverse strand, counting down.
GCCCCGCCGGCCGGCCGAACGATTTCAACTACGCGGCGCCAGACTCCCCGCAGCCCACCGAGCGGCTGTGCCCCTTCCAGTCGCATGTGCGGCGCGCCAATCCGCGCACACCCGCGCCCACCGGCGCGCCGATCCCGCGCATCGCCCGCCGCGGCATGTCCTACACCGACGCCTCGGGCGAGCGCGGCCTGTTCTTCATGGCCTACAACGCCAGCATCGCCGAGCAGTTCGAGGTGATCCAGCGCTGGATCAGCGGCGGCAACAGCGCGGGGCGCCTGTCCTGGCAGAGCGATCCCTTCCTGGGCGTGCCGGTGCCGGGTGTTGCGCGCACCTTCCAGTTCACCTGGCGCGACAAGCCGATGTCGATCGACCTCGGCAGCGCGCCGCTGGTCGAGCTGCGCTGGGGGCTCTACCTGTTCGTGCCCTCGGTCACCGCGCTGCGCAGCATGCGGCACTGGGTGGCGACACCCGTGCCGACACCCGCCCGGCCCACGCCCGCGCCACCGGCCCCGCCCACCGACTTCGCCACCTGGAAACGCCGCATGGAAGACGCCACGCTGCGCGAGCCGGCCTGGGCCACCGTGCGGGCACAGCCGGGCGGCGTGCTGCGCACCGACTACGGCGTGCTGGTCGGCAGCAAGGCGGCGGTGATGGAGGTGTTTCTCGATCCGCGGCAGCGCTACTCGGTGCATGGCTACGGCGAGCGCATGCGCGCCTCGGTCGGCCTGGGCTACCTCGGCCAGGACGGCGACTCCGGCCACGCCAGCACGGCGCCGGCCGTCAACGCCGCCATCGAGCAGATCCGCGAGGACCAGGCCTACGACGCGACCTACCGCCTCACCACCCAGCGGCTGCACACCCTGCGCACCGCACTCCCGGCACCCGAAGCCGCGGCTGGCGTGCCGGTCGATCTGCCGGAGCTGTGCGAGACGGTGCTGGGCCAGCTCTGCACGCTGTGGTTCGGCCTGCCGGACCCGGCGGGCGACTACATGACCGTCGGCCCGTGGAGCACGGAGTCGCGCACCACGCCGACCTGCCCCGGGCACTTCGTCTCGGCCTCGAAGTTCGTCTTCTCGCCGCGCCCCAGCGAGTCGGTGCGCCAGCATGGCCGCCACCAGGGCCGCATGCTGCGCGAGATGGTGACCGAGTTCCTGCGCCTGGCGCCGCCCGAGGCCTTCGGCCCGCTGACCCGGGACATCGTGCAGGCGCTCGGCGACGGGCAGGTCACCGCCGCCAACGCGGACCTGCTCGGCTGCACCGTCACCGGCATCATGCTGGGCTTCGGTCCGACCGTGCTGGGCAATCTGCGCAGCGTCCTCTACCGCTGGGTGAGCGACCGCAGCCTGTGGGACCTGCAGGCCGCCCTGCGCGACGCCGACGGCCCCGCGCCCCACGGCTACCTGCTCGCCAACGCCACGCTGCGCAAGCCGCTGGTCGACGCCCTGCTCGTCCGCCCGACGCCGGAAGTGGTCTGGCGCACGGCGCGCGAGGACCACACGCTGCTGGGCGTGGACATCCGCGAGGGCGACCGGCTGATCGTCGGCATCGCCTCGGCCACCCAGGCGGATCTGGCGGCGGACGTGCACGACCTCTACACCGTCTTCGGCGGCAGCCGCAACCCGCGCGACTGGCCGGGCGACACCGCGCCGCTGCACGCCTGCCCGGGCTACAGCATGGGCATGGGCGTGATGCTCGGGCTGTTCGGCGCCCTGCTGGACGCCGGCACCCTGCGCGCCACCAGTTCGCCGAACACGCTGGTGCTCAGCGGATGAGCGTGCGCAGTGCCCGGGCCTGGGCCAGGTGCCAGGGCATGTCCATCACCTCGAACGCCGTCTCGGCCGGGTCCAGGCACTGCCGGGCGCGCGCCGGAGCGTCGAAGGCCCAGGCGACCCGGGCGGCGGTCCACTGCGTCACCGCGCGTTCGTGGGCCGAGTCGCGGGCGTGGGCCACGCGCATCGCCTGCGCCAGCCCGCGCTCGGCACGGGCCTGGTCCCCCGCCACCGCGGCCGACCAGGCCATGGCACGCGCCGCCATCGCCCCACCCAGCAGGTCGCGCTGGCGCCCGCGCTGCAGTGCGCGCGCGGCGTGGTGCCGTGCTTGCGGCAGCCGGCCCATGCCGACCAGTCCATCGGTCAGCCAGCCGTGGTTGAGTGACTCGAACAGCCCGCCCTCGCGCGGTGCCAGCCACGCGGTGGCGTCGATCACGCCCTGCAGGGCGGGATCCGAGCCATCCAGCATCCACTGGGCATAGCTGCCGGCCGCCCGGCTCATCGAGAAGGAAAACAGGCTGCGCACCTGCTCGCCGATCCGGTAGGCCTCGGCCGCCGTCTGGCGCGCCTCCTCCCAGCGGCCCTGCCACAGCAGCACCGCCGCCCGCCAGCCCCGGATCGACGCGCCGACCTCGTGCACCGTGTCGCGCACGACGTCGAGCGCCTCGTCGAACAGGGCGCTCGCCTGGGCAAAGTCGCCCCGGTCGCCCTGCACCGCCGCCAGGCACGCCAGCGTGTAGGCCAGCCCGACCGCGAGCCGGTTGCCGGAGCGGTGGTAGCGCTTGATGTCGGACGCCTCGCGCAGCAGGTCGATCGCCCCCCCGTACTCGGCCGACGCCGCCAGCGCCTGCCCGAGCGTGGCGCAGATCTGCACCTCCAGCGGCCCGTCGCCGATCTGGCGCGCCAGCGCCAGCGCCCGCTCGCCGTGGATCACGCAAGTGCGCGATTCGCCCAGCGCGTAGTGCAGATAGGCCAGCCAGTAGAGCGCCTTGGCCTGCACGCTGGCATCCCCGACGGCATCCGCGAGTTCCACGGCGCGCCGGAACAGCCCCAGATCCTGCCGCGACGCGTCGAACACGCAGGCCATCCCCAGGCGCTGCGACAGGCGGATCCAGTACAGCAGCCGCTCCCGCGAGGGCGGCTGCTGGTCCAGCGCCACCAGTGCGGCGCGGTATTGCAAGCGGGCCCGGTCCAGCGACGAAGCGGCCAGCGCCTTGTCACCAGCCAGTTCCGCGAACCGTGCGGCCAGTTCGGTCTGACCGGCTGCGCCGTAGTGGTAGGCCAGCACCTCCAGCGACTCGTCGGAATCACCCGGCGGGCGGTGCTGCTGGATGGCCTGGGCGATGCGCAGGTGCATCGCGCGGCGCTCGTGCATGCCGACCGAGTCGTAGATGACGTCCCGCGTGATGCCGTGCTTGAAACGCAGGGTCTGGGCCCGCTCACCGGGGAAGATGAAGTCGAGTTCGGCCAGCGCCCGCACCAGCGGGTGGTCGCCGCCGCAGCCGGTGACGACCTCCAGCAGCCAGGTCGGCACGACATTGCCGATGACGGCCGCCGCCCGCAGCAGCTCGATCTGGCTCGCCGGCAACCGGGCCAGCCGCGACTCGATCAGGATGTCCAGCCACGCCGCGCCGCCGTGCGGACGTCCGACCGGGTGCTCGCCATCGGCCTGCGCCATCGAGTGGCACAGCTCCTCGATGAACAGCGGATTGCCGCCCGCGTAGCGCTGGATGTTGGCGGCCTCGAACGGGTCGATGCCGGGCAGCAGGTGCTGGACCGTCTGCACGGCCTCGGCATCGCTGAACGGCAGCAGCTGCAGCGCCTCGGCACCGAGCAGGTTCAGATCGGACGGCGCCAGCTCGCGGGCCGTGAGCAGCACCAGGATCGGCCGCCCCTCGATCGCCCGCACGGCGGTCAGCGCCTGGCGCGAGGCCTCGTCGGCCCACTGCCAGTCGTCCAGCGCCAGCACCAGCGGCTGCCGCGCGGCCAGCGCCGCGAACAGATCGCGCAGGGCCGCGATCAGCGCGTCGGCCACCAGCCTGCGCGGCGGGGCACCGAACACGGCGGACGGGTCTGGCAGCGACAGCGCCCGCAGCAGCACCGGGCGGTGCGGCGCCAGCGCCGGGTCCAGCTCGTCGAGCCGGCGTTCGATCTCCGCGGCCGCCAGCGCCGGCACCTGGCCGTGGCTCAGTGCGAACAGCTCGCGCAACACCTGCAGGAAGGGCTGGAAGGGTTCGGCACTCGCTGCGCTCTCGCAGTCGCCGCGCAGCACGCGGCACGCTGCAGGCACCTGGCGCGCCAGAAATTCCTCGACCAGCCGCGTCTTGCCCACGCCCGCAGCCGCCAGCACCGCCGTGCAGTGCAGCCGTCCGGGCCGCACCGCCTGGAGCCGCTGCGCCAGCAGCTCCAGCAGGTCGCCGCGACCGATGAAGGGCAGCAGACCGCGCCCGCGCCGGGCCTGCTGGCGGCCCGTTTCGCCGGCACGCCCGAGGATGCGGTAGGCCGACAGCGGCTCGGCGCGGCCCTTGACCTGCACGTACAGCAGCGGGCTGGTCTCGAAATAGCAGAACTCCGGCCCGAGCGTCTCCTCGCTGACGAGGATCTCGTCGCGGCCGGCCTCGTCCGACAGCCGGGAGGCGATGTTCGGCACCGTGCCCAGCAGCTCGAAGCGGCCCCGCACCAGATCCCCGTCGTCGATCAGCACCAGCCCGGAATGGATGCCCGAGTGCAGCGCCAGCGAGGTGCGCGCGCCCATGCCGACCTCCGGCGCCATCGCCCGCACGACGGCGTGCAGCTCCAGCACCGCCTGCGTGGCGCAGCGGGCATCGTCCTCGCCGGTCGACGGATAGCCGAAGATCGCCAGCGCCCCGTCCCCCTGGATGCGCACGACCGTGCCGCCGTGCCGGCCCAGCACCTCGGTGTAGGCATGCCGCAGGTCCGTCAGCATCGCGGCGTACCACTCCGCCTCCATTGAGGCACCCAGCCGCGTGGAGTCGCACAGGTCCGTGAACACCACCGTCAGATAGCGGCGGCGGGCTCCTCCGGGCGACTTCAGGACATCTGCACTCTGGTCATTCATGTTGTCCCAACGTTGTTTTTAGCGAGTCCGTCTTGATTATTCCGTACCGCGACGACCACACCATGTCCTCAGTTCTACGGACATGCATTGCACCCACTCGATACCCGCACATGTGAAAAAACGTAAAAATCGACGCCGGTCATTGTTCGTGATTTTTTTCACACTTCAAGGCAAAGCTGTACCTGCCATGACCCAACTTCCTGCCAATCCCTCGCCGACCTTGCTGGGTCTGCGCCCCATCCGCCCGATTCAAGCGGTACCGGCGCGGACAAACCATCATGACGCGAGAAACCCATGAACGGGACCTGTGCCTGATCCGTGCCGGGCGTGTTCGCGTCATCATGCTCGCGCCCAGCGGCCGGAAAGTTCGCTTTCGCGACATCGAATCTGGGGGCGTCTTCGGCGAGATCGCCGCCCTGGACGGCCGGCCACGCTGCGCGACCGTCCTCGTGCAGGAAGACACCCTGCTGGTGCGCCTGGCCCCGGACGCGCTCGGGCCCCTGCTGCAGCGGCACTGGCCGATGTGGTCGAAACAACTGGATGCATATCTAGACTCCGTCCCTCCATGACCCGGACGGAGCCCGCACGTGACCCAAGCGCCGACAGGTCCCCTGACTGCCGCCACCCGCATGCTGCTGGGTGCGTGGGATGCGACGCTGAACCAGTGGGGAAGCCCGACGGCCTGCAGATCTGGGTCGGATCCTCCCAGGTGCTGGACCTGCCGCGGGGCAAGGCACGTGTGCTGCTGATGTTCCTGCTGCTGCACCGGCGGCGCGCAACAACCTCAACGTCATCCGTCACCGCGGGCGAGTTCTGGCTCGATGTCGAGCAGTTCGAGCTGCAGGCGGGTCTGGGCGAGCAGGCCGACACCGCCGGCCTGCCGGCATGTGCGCCCGGTAAAATCAGCGCCCAACGCCCCCACCGCATCGAGTCCGACCATGCCCCATTCCCAGTTCACACCCCTGACCGCCCTGTCGCCGCTCGATGGCCGCTACGCCGCCAAGGTCTCCGCCCTGCGCCCGCTGCTGAGCGAGTTCGGCCTGATGCACCGCCGCGTGCAGGTCGAGATCGAGTGGTTCATCGCGCTGTCGGACGCCGGTTTCAGCGAATTCCCGGCGCTGTCCGAGGCCGCACGGGGCCTGCTGCGCTCGCTCGTCATCCACTTCAAGGAAGCCGACGCGCAGGCCATCAAGGACATCGAGAAGACCACCAACCACGACGTCAAGGCGGTCGAGTACTGGATCAAGCGCCGCATCGCCGGCCACGCCGAACTGGAGCGCATGGGCGAGTTCGTCCACTTCGCCTGCACCAGCGAGGACATCAACAACACCAGCCACGCGCTGATGCTCAAGAGCGCGCGGGACGAGGTGATGCTGCCGATGCTGGACAAGGTGATCGCGAAGATGACCGCGCAGGCGCAGCAGTTCGCCGCCGTGCCCATGCTCAGCCGCACCCACGGCCAGACCGCCAGCCCGACGACCGTCGGCAAGGAAATCGCCAACGTCGTGGCGCGCCTGAAGAACGCCCGTGCCCGCATCGCCGACGTGAAGCTGCTGGCCAAGATGAACGGCGCGGTCGGCAACTACAACGCCCACCTGTCGGCCTATCCGGAGCACGACTGGGAAGGCTTCAGCCGCGGTGTCATCGAAGGTGCGCTGGGCCTGACCTTCAACCCGTACACCATCCAGATCGAGCCGCACGACTACATGGCCGAGCTGTTCGACGCCTTCACCCGCGTCGACACGATCCTGATCGACTGGTCGCGCGACGTGTGGGGCTACATCTCGCTGGGCTTCTTCAAGCAGAAGACCAAGGAAGGTGAAGTCGGCTCGTCGACCATGCCGCACAAGGTCAACCCGATCGACTTCGAGAACGCCGAGGGCAACTTCGGCCTGGCCAGCGCGCTGCTGACCCACCTGGCGCAGAAGCTGCCGGTGAGCCGCTGGCAGCGTGACCTGACGGATTCGACCGTGCTGCGCAACATGGGCGTGGCGCTGGGCTACGCGCTGCTGGGCTACGACAGCCTGCTGCGCGGCCTGGACAAGCTGGAGCTGAACGCCGCGGCGCTGGCGAATGACCTGGACGACGCCTGGGAAGTGCTGGCCGAGCCGATCCAGACGGTGATGCGCCGCTACAGCCTGCCCGAGCCGTACGAGCAGCTCAAGAAGTTCACGCGCGGCCAGCCGATGACGGCAGAGCTGATGCGCGGCTTCGTCTCGGATCTGGACCTGCCGCAGCACGAGAAGGACCGGCTGCTGGCGATGACGCCGGGGAGCTACACGGGGATGGCGGCGGAGCTGGCGCGGCGCATCGGCGGCTGATCGGCGCTCGGCCCCCTCGTTGCGGCATCACAATCGACGTCCATGACCTCCTCGATCTTTCTGACCCGCGTGGTGCTGCGCAATTACCGGAGCATCGGGTCTTGCGATGTGCGACTCGGCGCGCTGACCTATCTGGTCGGTGCCAACGGGTCGGGCAAGAGCAACTTCCTGGATGCCATGCATCTGGTCAGAGATGCATTGACCGGCTCGCTGGACATCGCGCTGAACGAGCGAGGTGGGCTGTCCGAGGTGCGCCAGCGTTCCAGCGGACACCCGAAGAACTTCGGCATCCGGCTGGAATTCCGCCTGCGGGATGGCCAGACCGGGCACTACGCCTTCAATGTCGGCGCGCTGGCGGACCGCGGTTATGAAGTCCAGAACGAGGAATGTTCGGTCGGTGGCAAGGGCCACGGCCCCCATTTCGAGATCGAACGTGGTCGCATCAAGGCCAGCAGCGAGGCGTTCTTTCCCGCCATCACCTCGGACCGGCTTGCGTTGGTGTCGCTGTCCGGCCTGAAAGCCTTTCGTCCGGTGTTTGATGCCCTGACCGGCATGGGCTTCTACAACCTCAACCCCAAGGTGATGCGCGACCCCCAGAAACCGCAGGACGGGCGCTTGCTCAAGCCTGTCGGGGAAAACATCGCCAGCGTGATCGGTCACCTGGAGCGCACATCGCCGGACTCGCTGGCCCTGATCCAGGAGTACCTGCAGATCGTCGTGCCGATGATCGAAGGGGTCGAGCGCAAGCAGATCGGCCCGCTGGAGACGCTGGAATTCCGCCAGAACATGGCCGGCGCGAAACACCCCTGGCGCTTCACGGCACAGAACATGTCGGACGGCACATTGCGGGCGCTGGGCGTGCTGACCGCGCTGTTCCAGGGCAACCCGGACCACGCGCCCACGCTGATCGGCATCGAGGAGCCGGAAACCGCCTTGCATCCTGCAGCCAGCCGTGCCTTGCGAGATGCGCTGAACCGCGCCTCCCAACGCACCCAGATCATCGTGACCAGCCACAGCCCGGACCTGATGGACGACCCGGATCTGGACGCAGACACTGTGCGGGCCGTCGTCTCGGAAGGCAGCGAAACCCGCATCGCGCCGCTGGACACAAGCTCCAAAGATGCGATGAAGCAGCACCTGTTCTCGGCAGGAGAATTGCTACGCCTGAACCAGTTGGCGCCTGATCCGGAAAGCCTGTTGGCCCAGCAGCGCCAGGTCTCGCTGTTCGGCGAGATCGAGCCGTGACAGTCAAGGTCAGTGCCATCGTCGAAGGCGATGGCGAGGTGCTCGCCCTGCCGATCCTGCTTCGCCGGATCTGGCAATGGCAAACCCCCGACTGCCCGGTGCAGATCCTGACGCCGATCCGCGTGCCCCGGATGAGTCTGGTGAACAGGCCGCAGGAGTTCAGCCGCCATCTGCAACTGGCGGCCAGCAAATGCGGCGAGTCCGGCTGGATTCTCGTGTTGCTGGATGCGGACGACGACTGCCCGAAAGCGCTCGGCGAGCAATTGCGCGAGCGCGCACAGCAGATCGTTCCCCACCGGCCGGTGGCCGTGGTGCTGGCCAACCGCGAATACGAAGCCTGGTTCATCGCGGCGGCTGCATCGCTGGAGGGTCACCGCAGCCTGCGCATTTCGCGTGACGATGCCGAAGCAGACGCAGAACAACCGCGCAACGCCAAAGGCTGGCTGGCCCTGCGCAAGGCAGACCGCAGCGGCTACCACCCTGTCACCGACCAGCCGGCGCTCTCGGCACGCATGGATCTGCAAATGGCCTTCGATCGCAGCCGTTCCTTTCGCAAACTCTGCAGCGACTGGGTCGCCAAGACACGCCTTTTCTGCCCGGCCGACTGACTCGCACACCACTTCCGCACTCCCGCACCATGACCTTCACCACCCAGCTCGCCCGCGCCACCCAGCAGAACCACTCCCTCCTCTGCGTCGGCCTCGACCCCGAGCCAATGAAGTTCCCCGGCGCCTGGGCCGGTGACGCGTCGAAGATCTACGATTTCTGCGCCGCCATCGTGGACGCGACCAAGGACCTCGTCTGCGCGTTCAAGCCGCAGATCGCCTACTTCGCCGCACACCGCGCCGAGGACCAGCTCGAACAGTTGATGGCGCACATGAAGGCGGTCGCGCCCGACGTGCCCGTCATCCTCGACGCCAAGCGCGGCGACATCGGCTCGACCGCCGAGCAGTACGCCCGCGAGGCCTTCGTGCGTTACCGGGCGGACGCGGTCACGCTGTCGCCGTTCATGGGCCGCGACACGATCGAGCCGTTCCTGGCCTACGCCGACAAGGGCGTGATCCTGCTGTGCCGCACCTCCAACCCCGGCGGCAACGACTGGCAGATGCAGCGCCTGGCCGATGTGCCGGGCCAGCCGCGGCTGTTCGAGCACCTCGCGCACCTCGCGCAGACCGAATGGAACAGCACCGGCCAGATCGGGCTGGTCGTCGGCGCCACCTTCCCGGCCGAGATCGCCCGCGTGCGCGCCATCGCCCCGACGCTGCCGCTGCTGATCCCTGGCGTCGGTGCGCAGGGCGGTGATGCGGAGTCGACGGTGAAGGCCGGCCTGACCGCGGCGGGCACCATCGTCGTCAACAGCTCGCGCGCCGTGCTCTACGCCAGTCGCGGCGAGGACTTCGCCGAAGCGGCCCGCCGCGTCGCCATCGCCACCCGCGACCAGCTGAACGCGGCCCGCGGCTGACCCTGTCTTCTCTGCTGCCTGGAGGCCGCCTGTGACCCCGACGCGACGTGATCTGCTGACCGCCGCTGCGGCCGGCACCGGCCTGCTGGCCACCCCGGACTGGCTGCACGCGGCCGAGGCGGGCGTGGCAACCCCGGCGAAGGTGCTGCGTTACGCCTTCAATGCGGCGGAAACCGGCTTCGACCCGCCGCAGGTGAGCGACCTCTACTCGCACACCATCACCGCGCACATCTTCGAGACGCTGCTGGAGTACGACCACCTGGCGCGGCCCTTCCTGATCCGGCCCTGCACGGCGGTCGCGCTGCCCGAGATCGCCGATGACCACCGCAGCTTCACGCTGAAGATACGCCCCGGCATCCTGTTCCACGACGACCCGGCGTTCAAAGGCCAGCCGCGCGAGCTGACCGCCGAGGACTACGTCTACACCCTCAAGCGCTACTACGATCCCGCGACCAAGAGCCCCGGCCACACCTCGCTGGAGGAGCAGGGGATCCTCGGCCTGCAGGCGCTGCGCGACGCGGCGATCCAGTCGAAGAAGCCGTTCGACTACAACCAGCCGGTGGAAGGTGCGCAGGCGCTGGACCGCTACACGCTGCGCTTCCGGCTGCGCGCATCGCGGCCACGGTTTCTCTACACGCTGGCCGGCATGGAGGCGATGGCGCGCGAGGTGGTCGAGTTTTACGGCGACAAGGTGATGGAGCACCCCATCGGCACCGGCCCCTTCCGGCTGGCCGAGTGGCGGCGCAGTTCGATGATCGTGATGGAGCGCTTCACCGGCTACCGCGAGCGCTTCTACGACGCCACGCCCAACCCGGACGACACCGAGGGCCAGGCGCTGCTGGCGCGCTTCAAGGGCCGGCGCATCCCCATGCTCGACCGGGTCGAGGTGTCGATCATCGAGGAGGCCCAGCCGCGCTGGCTCGCCTTCCTCAACGGCGAGCAGGACCTGCTGGAGCGCGTGCCGGCCGACTACATCCCGCAGGCGCTGGTGAAGGGCGAACTCGCGCCGCACCTCGCCAAGAAGGGCATCCGCAAGTACCGCATCGCTGGTTCGGACGTGACGATGACGGTCTTCAACATGGAAGACCCGCTGATCGGCGGACTGGCGCCGCAGCAGGTCGCGCTGCGCCGCGCGATCAGCCTCGGGCTCGACATCCAGCGCGAGATCCGCCTCGGCCGCCGCGGCGAAGCCATGCCCGCGCAAGCCGGCATCCAGCCCGGCACCTACGGCCACGACCCCGCGCTGCGCACCGAGATCGGCGAGTACCAGCCGGCCCGCGCCCGCGCGCTGCTCGACACCTGGGGCTATGTGGACCGCGACGGCGACGGCTGGCGCGAGCGCCCGGACGGCTCGAAGCTGACCCTCGTCATCCTGACGCAGGCCGACCAGACCAGCCGCCAGCTCGACGAGATCTACAAGAAGAACATGGACACGCTGGGCCTGAAGGTCGAGCTGAAGGTCGGCCAGTGGAGCGAGAACCTCAAGTCCACGCGGGCGGGCAAGTTCATGCTGTGGCGCGTCGGTTCCAGCGCCGGTTCGCCCGACGGACAGGGCGCGCTGGAGTGCGGCTACAGCGCCTCGGTCGGCAAGGGCAACATGGCGCGTTTCCAGCTCCCGGCCTTCGACCAGGTCTACGACCGCATCACCGCCCTGCCCGACGGCCCCGAGCGGCTCGCGGCCTTCCGCGAGGCGAACCGGCTGCTGCTGGCCTACGCGCCCTACCGCTTCCATGTGCACCGGCTCATCACCGACCTGACCCAGCCGCAGGTGATCGGCTACCGGCGGGCGCCCTTCTGGCTGACCTGGTGGCCGTACATCGACATCGATGCCGGGGCAACTCAGCGACCGAAATAGCAGGCCTGGGACCATTTCTGATAGAAAGTTGGCATCTTTCGCTGTAACAGCCGAACACTGGATCCCACATGGCGCCCCACGAGCCGCAAGAGCCGCAGATCACCCGTTACCTCCGCTGGCTGACCCTCCACCGCCGGCACTCGTTCGACACCTACGACGCCCTATGGCAATGGTCGGTCACGGATCTGGACGGTTTCTGGCAGTCGGTCTGGGACTACTTCGAGATCGAATCGCCCACGCCGCCGACCCGGGCGCTGGCCGAAGAGCGGATGCCGGGCGCCGTCTGGTTCCCGGGCACGCAGCTCAACTACGCCCGCCAGGTCTTCCGCCACGCCGACGCCGCGCACGGCGCCGACATCCCCGCCATCCTGTTCCGCAACGAGAGGCTGCAGGACGCAGGCCGCACGCTGTCGCTGAGCTGGTCGGAGCTGCGCCGCGAGGTCGCCTCGCTGGCGGTGGCGCTGCGGGGCATGGGCGTGCAGCGCAACGACCGCGTCGCCGCCTACCTGCCCAATGCGCCGCAGACGGTGGTGGCCTTCCTGGCCTGCGCCAGCCTGGGGGCGATCTGGTCGGTGTGTTCGCCGGACATGGGCGCACAGGCCGTGCTCGACCGCTTCCGCCAGATCGAACCCAAGGTGCTGATCGCCTGCGACGGCACCACCTACGGCGGCCGCGACCACGACCGCCTGCCGCTGGTCCACACCCTGCTGGACGGCCTGCCCAGCGTCGGGCACGTGGTCCTGTGGCCCTGCCTCGACAAGGACGCCGAGGTCGACGAGTTCGTCCGTCCCGGCCGGCGCGCCTACGACCTGCGCCCGCTGCTGGCTGGCAACCCCGAGTTCGAGCCGGAATGGCTGCCCTTCGACCACCCGCTGTGGATCGTCTACTCCAGCGGCACCACCGGCCTGCCCAAGCCCATCGTGCATGGCCACGGCGGCATCGTGCTGGAGTCGCTCAAGCTCAACACCCTGCACAACAACCTCGGCCCCACGGTGGACACCGGCGACCGCTTCCACTGGATCTCCTCGACCGGCTGGGTGATGTGGAACCTGCAGGTCGGCGGCCTGCTCGGCGGCACCACCCTCTGCCTCTTCGACGGCCACCCCGCCGGCAGCACCGAGTCGCCCGACTGGTCGCGCCTGTGGCAGTTCGTCGGCGAGACCGGGGTGACCTTCTTCGGCGCCGGTGCCGCCTTCCATGCCGGCGTGATGAAGGCCGGTATCGACCTGCGCCGGGTGACGGACCTGTCCGCGCTGCGCGCCATCGGCTCGACCGGCTCGCCACTGGCCCCCGAGTGCTACAACTGGCTCTGGGAACACCTGCCGCCGGTGCACGGCCAGCCGATCTGGATCACCTCGATCGCGGGCGGCACCGACTTCGCGGGCGCCTTCGTCGGTGGGCTGCCGACGCTGCCGAACCTGCCGGGCGAAATGCAGTGCCGCTGCCTGGGCGCGGCGGTCGAAGCCTGGACCGACCCGGACGCCAGCGGCCGCGGCCAGCCGCTGACCGACGCGGTGGGCGAGCTGGTCTGCACGCGGCCGATGCCCTCGATGCCACTGTATTTCTGGCGGGACACGGGCGACGTGCGCCTGACCGAGAGCTACTTCGCCCACTACCCGGCCAGCGAGAGCGGCTCGGCCATCTGGCGCCACGGCGACTGGGTCCGGCTGGTGCCGCACCCCGAGCAGGGCTACACCGGCGCCGTGATCCTGGGCCGCAGCGACGCCACGCTCAACCGCCACGGCATCCGCCTGGGCACCGCCGACCTCTACCGCGCGGTCGAGGCAATCCCCGAGGTGCTCGACAGCCTGGCGATCGACCTCGATCCCCCGGGCCAGCCGCACCGGCTGCTGCTCTTCGTGGTGCTGCAGACTGGCGCCGTGCTGGACGAGGCCCTGCAGGAGCGCCTGCGCCACGCCATCGCCACCCGCGCCTCGGCGCGCCACCTGCCCGACGAGATCCACGCCGTGCCGGGCATTCCGCGCACGCTGTCGGGCAAGAAGATGGAGCTGCCGGTGAAGCGGCTGCTGCTGGGCGCGGCGCCCGACACGGTGCTGCGCCGCGACGCGATCGCCAATGCCGAGGCGGTCGACTGGTTTGTGGACCACGCCCCGAATGGGGGCGCAGCTGCCCCGACTGTGTGACGATCCGGTGCAGGTTTGTTACTGCACGCATCGAAAGCACATGCAACGGAACCCCCGGATCACGGGGCCATCAACGGATAAATGGGCAATTTGCACGTTTATCAGGTGATACACGCCCGTCGGACCGCCTGAATCGACCAGACCCGACAAAGGTACTGGGCAGATCTGGTTACTTGCGCTGCGCGGCGCCATGCGTCAATGCATTCCATGTTGTCCCGGGACGCACCGGGCAACGACAACGACTGCGCAGCGCACGCCCCGTGCGGCGCGCTGACGGTGGCGCTGTTGGAATCTGACGATCCCATCGCCGCGGGCTGAGGTGCAGAGAGCGCCAGGTTCAGACCCCACGCGACGCGGAGCCGGATTCCAACAGCTTCCATTCCAGCCCCCACGCTCCCCCGGGTCTGGATGACAATGCCCACCGTGCCGACCTCTCTCTACTTTCTCCGCCACGCCACGGCCCAGGACCGCACCCTGCCGATGCCGGACGCCGAACGTGCGCTCACCGAAAAGGGCCTCGGCCAGGCCCGCGCCGTGGCCCGCTTCTGCGAGCGCCAGGGGCTGCTGCCCCAGCGCCTGCTCAGCAGCCCGCTGGTGCGCGCGGTCGAGACGGCCACCCAGTTCAGCCACCGCCTGCCCGACTGCCCCATGCCGCAGATCGTCGACTGGCTGCGCCTGGGCACCCCGGCCTCGGAAGCGCTCGCCCACCTGCGCGACCTGATCGACACCGAGGCGGACACCGGCTCGCTGTGGATGGTCGGCCACGAGCCGGACCTGTCCGACCTGATCAGCCGCCTGCTCGGCAGCCCGCACCCGATCGTGCGGGTCAAGAAGGCCTCGCTGACCTGCATCACGGTCGATGTGCGCAGCGCGCAGCCCGGACAGCTGCTCTGGTCGGTGCCCTGCGCGCTGATGGGCTGAAGAGAAACCCTGTAGTTCCATGGGTCTCCGGACCTTCAGCGTCAGCGGAGCTGCGGAGAATCGGCGCCATCGCCCCCAGGGTTTCCGCTCCGCACGATGTCCACCCGCTACCAACTCTCCGTCTGTCCGCACGACACCGCCAAGAACCTCGCCGGCTGGTTCCTGATCAACACCTACCTGCAGCGCAAGCTCGGGCTGGCGATGCGCTTCGAACCCCGCGACAACTTCAACGTCGAGCGCGAGCAGGTGCTCGCCGGCGGCATCCACCTGGTCTATGCCAACCCCTACAGCGCGCTGAAGTACGTGCATGAGCGCGGCTTCGTGCCGGTCGCCCGGCCGGCGGGGGTGTTCGACGAGACCATGCTGGTCGCCCGGCGCGGCGTCGGCCTGCCGGCGACACGGCCGCTGAAGGTCGCCTCGGCCACCGACAAGCTGATCGTGCACTTCCTCGGCCTGACGCTGCTGAACCAGCTGCAGGTGCCGCTGGCCGACTGCAGCTTCCACATGGCCGGCAACCACCTGAAGGCCGCGCAGGCCGTGCTCGCGGGGCAGGCCGATGTCGGTTTTGTCTTCAACGAGACCTGGCACGGCCTGAGCGCTTCCACCCGCGAAGCCCTGGACATCGTCGCCGCCACCGAGAGCCAGAGCGCCTCGCACTGCTTCTGCGTCGGCCCCGAACTGGCCGACCGGATCGAGGACGTGCGCGCAGTGTTGTGCGGCATGGACTCCGACCCGTCCGGCAAGAAGGTCCTCGAGGACCTGCGTTTCAGCCGTTTCGAGCCGATGGACCTCGCCGCGTTCGACCAGCTCACCACCTTGGTGCAGTGACTCCCCAGGCCGTGCCGCGGCCGCACCACGATCGTCTCGGGGTTTTCTCTGATACAGGGGGTTTCGGCATGGCGTGAATCTGCCAGCGTGGCAAGGTGAATCCACCCGGCACACCGACCGGGCACCTTCCCTGGGAGATTCCAATGAACAAGTCGATCCCGACCCCGATCCCGCACCGCACCCCCATCGCTGCCGCGGCCCTCGCCGCCCTCGTCCTGGGCGGTTGTGCCTCCAGCGCCAGCAACGAAGACATCAACACCCTGCCCGCCGGCATGGCCGGCGCCATCGTCGAGAAGACCTATGACGGCACGGCCGACGACCTGCTGACCGGCGGCCTCGGCAAGACCGGTCTGATGGGCGCCGCACCCGCCTACGCGGTGCCGGCCACGCCCACCGCGTCCGAACTGCGCCGCAACGCCATCTACAACAACTACCGCGCGCTGGTCGACTACACCCCGCTGGGCGGCATGGGCGTGCTCTACGGCCCGAACATCGACCTCACCGGCGCCAGCACCCTCGGCGAAGGCAAGATCGCCGGCCGCGAGTACATCGCCTACGCCGACGATGGCACCGGCCAGCAGAACGTCACGCTGATGGTGCAGGTGCCCGACAGCTTCGACGCGAAGAAACCCTGCATCGTCACCGCCACCTCGTCCGGCTCGCGCGGCGTCTACGGCGCCATCGGCACCGCGGGCGAGTGGGGCCTCAAGCGCGGCTGCGCGGTCGCCTACACCGACAAGGGCACCGGCAACGGCCTGCACGACCTCACCAGCGGCGCCGTCATGGCGCGCGACGGCACGATGCTCACCGCCGCCACCGCAGCCGGCAAGGCGGTCTTCCAGTCCGCCGCCGCAGCCTCGGACGTCGCCGCCTTCAACACAGCCACGCCCAACCGCGTCGCCTACAAGCACGCCCACTCGCAGCAGAACCCCGAGAAGGACTGGGGCAAGAACACCCTTGATGCCGTGCGGCTGGCCTTCTACGTGCTCAACGAGCGCTTCGGCACGGCCACCGCCGCCGACGCGAACAAGAAGATCCGCACCATCGTCCCCGGCAACACCATCGTCATCGCCTCGTCGGTGTCGAACGGTGGCGGCGCGGCGCTGGCCGCGGCCGAGCAGGACACCGAGGGCCTGATCGACGGCGTCGCGGTCTCCGAGCCGAACGCCCAGCCCGGCGCCAACACCGGCCTGACGATCCAGCAGGGCGCCGCCAATGTCGCCACGCACAGCAAGCCGCTGATCGACTACTTCACCTACGAAAACATCTACCAGCCCTGCGCTGCGCTGTCGTCGCAGGCGAGCCAGGTGCTGGCCGCCGCGTTCTGGCCGGCGGCGTACACCACCGCGGCGCAGAACCGCTGCGCCGCGCTGGCCGCCAAGGGCCTGCTCACCGGCGCCACGCTGGCCGCGCAGGCCGATGCGGCGCTCGCCAAGCTCAACAGCTACGGCTGGCAGGCCGAGAGCAACTTCTTCCAGCAGTCGCACTACCGCTTCGCCACCAACTCGATCGCCGTCACCTACGTCAACACCTACGGCCGGTTCAGCGTCACCGACAACGTCTGCGGCTTCAGCATGGCCAACACGACCGCCACCGGTGACGTCGCCGCCCAAGTGGCGGCAACCCAGGCCGGCCTGTTCGCCAGCGGCAACGGCGTGCCTCCGACCGGCGGCGTGAACCTCGTCTACAACCCGTCGGTTGGCGGCGCGAAGCTCGACCTGCTGGCCGTCTCGCCCACCAGTGGCACAGCGGACTTCGCATTCGACGGGGCGCTGTGCATGCGCTCGCTGGTCACGGGCAAGGACGAGGCCACGGGCGCCACGCTCACCGGCACCCTCAAGGCCCAGTCCGACCGTGTGATCGCCGGCATCAACGAGGTACAGCTCACCGCCAAGTTGCGCAGCAAGCCCACCATCATCGTCGCGGGCCGCAGCGACACGCTCCTGCCCGTGAACCACACTGCCCGCGCTTACTTCGGCAAGAACCAGTTGAGCGACACGGCCGCCGACGCCGCCAAGGTGCGCTACATCGAGGTGACCAACGCGCAGCACTTCGACACCTTCATCGCCTTCGGAGCGGCCTTTGGCTATGACACGCGGACCGTGCCGCTGCACCCGTACCTGAACCAGGCGCTGAACGCGATGTGGAACCACCTGAACACCGGCGCTGCGCTGCCGGTCAGCCAGGTGGTGCGCACCACGCCGCGGGCCACCAGCGCGACGGCGCTCTCGGCCGCCAACGTGCCGGCCATCGCCACGGCACCGGCCGCGGGTGACCAGATCGTGCTGACGGGCACCACGCTCAAAGTCCCGGACTGACGCACAGGAGGGCCGCGTCTCTAGAATGTTCCGCTTTCGCCCCGCGAGAGCATTCTGATGACCGGCCTGATCCGAATCCGTGGCGCCCGCCAGCACAACCTCAAGAACCTCGACCTCGACATCCGCACGGGCGAGCTGACGGTCGTCACCGGCCCGAGCGGGTCGGGCAAGTCCTCGCTGGTCTTCGACACGCTCTACGCCGAAGGCCAGCGGCGCTACGTCGAAACCTTCTCCGCCTACGCGCGCCAGTTCCTCGACCGGATGGACCGCCCCGCGGTGGATTCGGTCGAGGGCGTGCCCCCCGCCATCGCCATCGACCAGACCAACCCGGTGCGCACCAGCCGCTCCACGGTCGGCACGATGACGGAGCTGAACGACCACCTGAAGCTGCTGTTCGCCCGCGCGGCGCAGTTGTTCGACCAGGACACCGCGCAAGCCGTGCGCGAGGACGATCCGCAGAGCATCTGGCTGGACCTGCAGGCGCGCAGTGCAGCGGCGGGCGATCCGCGGCTGGTGATCACCTTCCCGGTCGAGCTGCCGGCCACGGTCACGCCCGAGGAGGTCGAGCAGTGGCTGTCCGCCAGCGGCTACACCCGCGTGCAGGCGGAGCGCGTGGTTGCCACACCGACCGGGCCGCGCAAGGTGCTGGATGTGGTGGCGGACCGGTTCCGGTTCTCGAATGCGGAGAAGGTGCGGGTGGTGGAGGCGCTGGAGGCGGCGTTGAAGCGGGGGAGTGGCAGGTGCAATGTTTATGCGATTGGCACGGGGGAGCCCCCTCCCCAGCCCTCCCCCGCTGGGGGAGGGAGTGAAGACAGCGTCTGGCGGTATAGCCAGGGGCTGCACTGCCCGGAGTCGGAACGCCGCTACAGCGCGCCGCAGCCGTCGATGTTCTCGTTCAACTCGGCGTTTGGCGCCTGCGAGACGTGCCGGGGCTTCGGGCGGGTGATTGGGGTGGACTTCGGGCTGGTGATTCCGGACCACCGCAAGACGCTGCGCGGCGGCGCCATCAAGACGCTGCAGACCCCGGCGTGGCAGGAATGCCAGGACGACCTGCTCAAGTACGCGGGCGACGCCGGCATTCCGCGCGACACCGCCTGGAGTCAGCTCAGTCCGGCGCAGCAGGCCTGGGTGATCGACGGCTCGCCGGACTGGAAGGGCGAGTGGAGCAAGCAGTGGTACGGCATCCGGCGCTTCTTCGAGTACCTGGAGAGCAAGGCCTACAAGATGCACATCCGCGTGCTCTTGTCGAAGTACCGCAGCTACACGCCCTGCGGCGTCTGTGGCGGGGCGCGGTTGAAGCTGGAATCGCTGCTGTGGCGCCTCGGCGAGAAGGGGCAGGCGGATCTGGCGCTGCCGGCCGAGAAGCGCTTCCTGCCGGTCGGCGTGAAGTGGTCCCGGGCGCAGCTCGAAGCGCTGCCGGGCCTGAGCCTGCACGACCTGATGCTGCTGCCGATCGACCGGATGCGGCGTTTCTTCGACGGGCTGGAGCTGCCGTCGCAGTTGCTGGACGACGCGCTGGAGCTGCTGCTCGACGAGATCCGCACACGGCTGAAGTACCTCTGCGACGTGGGCCTGGGCTACCTGTCGCTGGACCGGCAGAGCCGCACGCTGTCGGGCGGCGAGGTGCAGCGCATCAACCTGACGACCGCGCTCGGCACGTCTCTGGTGAACACGCTGTTCGTGCTGGACGAGCCGTCGATCGGGCTGCATCCGCGCGACATGGACCGCATCAACCAGGCGATGGCGCGGCTGCGCGACGCGGGCAACACGCTGGTGGTGGTGGAACACGACCCGGCCGTGATGCTCGCCGCCGACCGCATCATCGACCTCGGCCCCGGCCCGGGCACCCAAGGCGGGCGCATCGTCTTCGATGGCACGCCCGAAGACCTGAAAGGCGCCGAGACGCTGACCGGCGCCTACCTCGGCGCGCGGCGCACGATCGGCCTGGGGCTCGCGCGGCCGGTGCTGGACAGCACGCCGCGCCTCGTGCTCGAAGGTGTGCGCGAACACAACCTGAAGAACGTGACGGTCGAGTTCCCGCTGCAGCGCCTCGTCTGCGTCACGGGGGTGAGCGGCTCGGGCAAGTCCTCGCTGATCCAGGACGTGCTGGCCCCGGCGCTGGCGCGGCATTTCGGGCAGGCCACCGAATCGCCCGGCGCGCACGACCGGATGCTCGGCGCGGACTGGCTGAGCGACGCGGTGTTCGTCGACCAGAGCCCCATCGGCAAGACGGCGCGCTCCAACCCCGCGAGCTACGTCGGCGCCTTCGACACGATCCGCGACCTGTTCGCCGCGCTGCCGGAGTCGCAGCAGCGCAGCTACACGGCCGGCATGTTCAGCTTCAATGCGGGCGACGGCCGCTGCCCGACCTGCGGCGGCTCGGGCTTCGAGCATGTGGAGATGCAGTTCCTCAGCGACGTCTACCTGCGCTGCCCGGACTGCGACGGCACGCGCTACCGGGCCGAGATCCGCGAGGTGAAGATCGAGCGGTTGGGCAAGCCGATGTCCATCGCCGACGTGCTGGAGCTGACCGTCGCCGACGCGGTGCGGCTGTTCGCGCAGGACCGCGAGGTGGTGCGGGCGCTGCAGCCGCTGGCGGACGTGGGCCTCGACTACGTCAAGCTCGGCCAGCCGGTGCCCACGCTCTCGGGCGGCGAGGCGCAGCGGCTGAAGCTGTCCGGCTTCCTCGCCGAAGCCGCGAAGAGCGCCAGCGCCACCAAGCAGAAGCTGGCCAAGAAGGGCACGCTGTTCCTGTTCGACGAGCCGACCACCGGCCTGCACTTCGACGACATTGCCAAGCTGATGCGCTCGTTCCGCAAGCTGCTGGAGGCCGGGCACAGCCTGCTGGTGATCGAGCACAACCTCGACGTGGTGCGCGCCAGCGACTGGATCGTCGACCTTGGGCCGGAAGGCGGCGAGGCGGGCGGCGAGCTGGTGGCCGAAGGCACACCGGCCGATCTGCGGGCGCATCCGACGAGCCACACGGGGAAATCGCTGCGCGAGTACGAAACGGCGCTCGGGCATGGCGGCCTGCGCGTCGAGGAAGGCGTGCCGCTGCAGACCATCGTCAAGGCGCGCCGCGAACGCGCCCGGCTTGCCCACGACGACTGCATCCAGATCGTCAACGCCCGCGAGCACAACCTCAAGGGCCTGTCCGTCAACATCCCCCGCGGCAAGTTCACCGTCATCACCGGCGTCTCCGGCTCCGGCAAATCGACGCTCGCCTTCGACATCCTTTTCAACGAAGGCCAGCGCCGCTACCTGGAGAGCCTGAACGCCTACGCCCGCAGCATCGTGCAGCCCGCCGGTCGCCCCGAGGTGGACGCCGTCTGGGGCATCCCGCCGACCGTCGCCATCGAGCAGCGCCTCTCGCGCGGCGGGCGCAAGAGCACCGTGGCGACGACGACCGAGGTCTGGCACTTCCTGCGGCTGATGTACGTCAAGCTCGGCACGCAGTATTGCCCCACCTGCAGCGACTTCCACGCGCCGCCCGAGGACTGGGTCGCCGTGCAGCCGCAGACGCCGGAGTCGATCGCCGCGCAACTGCTGCGCGACCACCGCGGTCAGCACATCGGCCTGCTCGCGCCGCTGGTGATCGGGCGCAAGGGCGTCTACACCGACCTCGCCAAGTGGGCCAAGGGCAAGGGCTACGCGCACCTGCGGGTGGACGGCGAGTTCCTGCCGACCGACGCCTGGCCCAAGCTGGACCGCTACAAGGAGCACACGATCGAGCTGCCGGTGGCGGACCTGCTGGTCGATGTGTCGAACGAGGCGCGGCTGCGGGCGGCGCTGGCCGAGGCGCTGGAGCATGGCAAGGGCGTGCTGCACCTGCTGACGCCGCTCAAGTCGGCGCTGACGGCCAAGTCGCTGACCCTGTCGCTGGCGGCGGGCTTCCTGTCCACCGCGTTCCGCAGCAAGGCCAAGGTGTTCTCCACCAAGCGCGCCTGCCCGACCTGCGGCACCAGCTACCCCGAGCTGGACCCGCGCATGTTCAGCTACAACAGCAAGCACGGCTGGTGCCCCGAGTGCGTCGGCACCGGCCTGACGCTGACCGGCGAACAGCGCAAGGCGCTCGACGACAGCGTGAAGGACGACGGCGACAAGGGCCGCGAGAAGACGTTCGCCGAGCCGGAGGTCGAGGGGCTGGCGGAGGACAAGACCTGCGGCACCTGCGCTGGGGCGCGGTTGAACCCGGTGTCGCGGGCGGTGCGCTTCCGCGAAGCCTCGATCGCGGAGGTGGCGGCCAAGTCGGTGGACGACGGCCGGCGCTGGATCGAGGCGCACAAGCTCGACGGCCGCGAGTCCGCGATTGCCCGCGACGTGGTGACCGAGATCCGCAACCGGCTGAGCTTCCTCGGCGACGTGGGGCTGGGCTACCTGACGCTGGACCGCGCCGCGCCCACGCTCTCCGGCGGCGAGGCGCAGCGCATCCGGCTCGCCGCGCAGCTCGGCAGCAACCTGCAGGGCGTGTGCTACGTGCTCGACGAGCCGACCATCGGCCTGCACCCGCGCGACAACCGCATCCTGCTCGACGCAATGCACAAGCTCGGCAGCGCCGGCAACACGCTGGTGGTGGTCGAGCACGACGAGGACACCATCCGCCGCGCCGACCACATCATCGACATCGGCCCCGGCGCCGGCAAACGCGGCGGCCAGGTCACCGCACAGGGCACCGCCGCAGAGCTGATGGCCAACCCCGACTCGATCACCGGCCGCTTCCTCAACGCCCCGCTCAAGCACCCCACCCGCCCGCGCCGCCCGGTCGAGCCGGACGGGCCGGTGCTGACGCTGCGCGGGGCGTCGCTGCACAACCTGCAGCGCGTGGACGTGGAGGTGCCGCTGGCGCGACTGGTGGCGGTGACGGGCGTGTCGGGGTCGGGCAAATCGACGCTGGCCCGCGACGTGCTGCTGGCCAACGTGCAGG
>NZ_CAWURG010000066.1:0-18884 GCF_963924895.1 uncultured Sphaerotilus sp. | reverse complement strand
GTCGGTGCGCAACACCTCCAGCATCTCCGCCCGCACCAATCGCATGATCAGCGTGAGCTGGAACACCGACAGGGTGATGGCCGGCAGCAGCAGGTGGCGCCAGCCGTCGAGCGTGAGTAGGCCGGTTTGCCAGTTGCCCAGCGCGACCAGTTCCCCTCGACCGAAGCTCGGCAGCCAGTTCAGCCACACGGCGAACACCAGGATCAGCAGGATGCCGATGAGAAACGTCGGCAGCGACACGCCCAGCAGCGAGAACAGCATCAGCGCCTGGGCGGACCAGCGTCCGCGGCGCAAGGCGGCATAGACCCCCATCGGAATGCCCACGGCCAGCGCCATCACGGCGGCGACCAGCGCGAGTTCCAGCGTGGCCGGCAGACGCTCCAGGATCAGCGCCGAGACCTTGCGGCCCTGGCGCAGGCTCAGGCCGAACTCGCCCTGCACCGCCTGTCCGACAAAGCGGGCGAACTGCAGCGGCACCGGCTGGTCGAGGCCCAGATCGGCACGGAGCTGGGCGCGTTGCTCGGGCGTGGCGTCCTGACCCACCATCGAGACGACAGGATCACCCACATACCGGAACAGCATGAACGCGATGAGCGCCACGGACAGCATGACCAGCGCGCCCTGCGCCAGACGGCGAAGGAGGAAGACGGTCATCGACGCGGATCGGGGCAGGAACAGCGGGGAAGGAAGCGGCGGGCAGACACCCCGCCACAGTGCCAGCGCAGTCGCCGAATTGCAAGCAGTGAAAGCTCGCGAAAACCAGCCATCAACGCAGGCTGGACAGTGCAGCAGCCGTGCCGGCGACACGCCAGAGTGGACGAACCAGAAGCATGTCCACCCTCAAGAGGCGGATGACCCATCAAAAAAAAAGCCACCCGAAGGTGGCTTTCTGCATTCAGATCAAGCACCTGCTCACGCAGGCACGGGATCAGAAGTTGTGTTGCACGCCGAAGTCGTAGCCGGTCTTCTCGGTCGTCAGCTTGTTGACGCGCGTGAAGTCGGTGTACAGGTAGGTGCGCTTCGACAGGTCGTGGCGATAGCCAACGCTGACCTTCTTGTCGGCGTCAGCCGAGGCAACCTTGTTCTGGGCGTAGCCAACCAGAACGCGGCCAGCCGGTCCGACGTTCACGGTAGCGCCAACCAGGAAACCCTTGACCGAAGCGTTGGCGGCGTTCTTGCCAGAGCTGCCAGCCAGAGCCAGCTTGGCCGGGCCGAACGTGTAGGCCACGCCAGCTTGCACCAGCTTGTCGTTAGCGCCTTCCGGGTTTTCATAGCCGACGGCAGCCATGAACGGGCCGACAGCGTACTGGGCAGCCACCGAGTACGGACGGTCCGTGCCCGTGGTGCGCTCAGCGATGTCCGCAGCGATCTTGACGCCAGCGAAGGCACCGTCGTAGCGGATCGAGTTGGCAACGCGCACGCGTGCCGGCGACTGGGCCAGCGCAACACCACGCAGACCGGCGACGGTGTCACCCAGGAACGGGTCGAACGCGTTCTGAAGCAGCGTGAAGGACGAGGTGTACTGGCGACCCAGGTTCACGCTGCCGAATGCGCCACCCAGACCAACGGTCGAGTAGCCATTCCACATGTTGGCGCTGTTTTGCGTGCCGGTGTCCGGATCAAAGCGGTGTTCGAAGCCGAACAGGGCCTTCATGCCACCGCCCAGGTCTTCCACGCCCTTGATGCCGACGCGGCTGCCAGCGCCGTCACGCACTTGCTTGTCAGCAGAGCCAGTGGCCTTGCCGAGAGCCAGGTCAACCTTGCCGTACAGCGTGACCGACGATTGGGCCGAAGCGGCACCAGCGAATGCGCCCAGAACGGCGAGAGCGAGCAGAGACTTCTTCATGCAAATATCTCCTAGGTTGAACTAG
Source organism: uncultured Sphaerotilus sp. (assembly GCF_963924895.1). Classification (NCBI taxonomy): domain Bacteria; kingdom Pseudomonadati; phylum Pseudomonadota; class Betaproteobacteria; order Burkholderiales; family Sphaerotilaceae; genus Sphaerotilus; species uncultured Sphaerotilus sp. Next base: position 17,013 of record NZ_CAWURG010000066.1, on the reverse strand, counting down.
AGGGTCCTGAAGCGCGAGGTGTCGTCTCACGACACTGCCCGGACAGGCCGACCTCCTCAGCGGAAGCTGCAGCTATTGCACCAGACCGGTTCATCCCTTGCCAAGCGGGACTTCGTGAATAGGCAGATCTGCGTTGTCATGGTGCAACATGCGGCCGAATCAACGGTCCAATGTGACACCACGATGTCGCCAGACACACCACAACGGCTGAATCGGTATTGATCTGGGTCCGCCTGAGGGCCCTTCCAGCACGTCTAAACTCGTTCTCCATGAGAACAATCACACCGATTGACCGCCTCTTGTCCGTGGCGGACCAGAGCCTGCGCACCATTTGGGGGCATCACCATGCCCAACGCCCGGCGCCACGTCCCGACGCCACCGTCAGCGGGCCGCCGCCCGAACTCGACGAGGCGGAGCGCCGACTCTCTGGCGCCCTGATCCGGGTCGACCATGTCGGCGAGGTGTGTGCCCAGGCGCTTTACACCGCACAGGCGCTCGTCACACGCGATGAAGGCCTCCGGGCGCATCTGGAAGCGGCGTCGCAAGAAGAAACCGATCACCTCGCGTGGACCGAACAGCGCCTGCGCGAACTCGGAGACCGGCCCTCGCTGCTCAATCCGCTCTGGTACGCCGGTGCCTTCGCCATCGGCACGATCGCCGCGCGGCTGGGTGACCGCACCAGCCTCGGCTTCGTCATCGAGACCGAGCGGCAGGTGGAAGAGCACCTCGACAGCCACCTGGCGCGCCTGCCCGTGGCCGATCTCGCCTCGCGGGCCATCGTCACGCAGATGCGCGATGACGAGATCCGGCATGCCGAGGCGGCCCAGCAAGCGGGCGGTGTGCGCCCGCCCATGCCGGTTCGCTGGCTGATGCGCGCGGCGGCGAAGGTCATGACGACCACCGCGCACCACATCTGACCTGCGCCGGCTGCCGCAGCCCGGTTTCAGGCTGCGGCCGGCGCCGACGTGTCGACCACCTCGACCTGCAGTTCGATCTCGGCGGTCTTCGCCAGCATGGCGGTGGCCGAGCAGTACTTGTCATAGGACATCTGCACCGCACGCCGCACCGCCGGCTCCGACAGCTTCACGCCGCTGACGATGAACTGCATCACGATGCGGGTGAACACCTTGGGCTCGGTCTCGGCCCGGTCGGCATGGACCTTGACCTGGCAGCCCTGCACCTGCTGGCGCCCGCGCTTGAGGATCAGCACCACGTCGTAGGCCGTGCAGGCGCCTGCGCCGGCGAGCAGGGTTTCCATCGGTCGGGGGGCCAGGTTGCGGCCGCCACCTTCGGGTGCGCCGTCCATCATCAGCAGGTGGCCACTGCCGGTTTCGGCCGAAAACGCCATGCCGGAAGCCGGCATCCAATTGATCGTGCAGTCCATGACGCGTTGGAATCAGAAGAACAAGCCCGGATTGTGACTTGCTGACGCACAAATGACCCTGGCCCCTTCGTTGCATCGCAACATGGGCTTTGGTACACTTTCCAACAAGCAATTGGGATTGCCACCTAGAACTTTTCGAACATCAGGCACTCCCAAGCAACGGTTGTCTCCTCCACCCTCCTCCAAAGGTGGATTAAGCCCGAGGTGAAAACCTCGGGTTTTTTTTCGTCACCGCGTTCCGTCCCCGTGAGTTCCATGATGCCCTCCGAGCGCCAGACCCTGCTGACCAGCTACCTCCAACGCATCCTCACCGCCAAGGTGTACGACGTGGCGCGCGAGACCGAACTGGACCCCGCCCGCAGCCTCTCGGCCCGCCTGGGCAACCAGATCCTGCTCAAGCGCGAAGACAACCAGCCCGTCTTCAGCTTCAAGCTGCGCGGCGCCTACAACAAGATGGCCCACCTGACCGCGGAGCAACTCGCCCGCGGCGTCATCTGTGCGTCCGCCGGCAACCACGCCCAGGGTGTCGCACTGGGCAGCAAGCGCCTGGGCTGCCGCGCCGTGATCGTGATGCCGGAGACGACGCCGCGGGTGAAGGTCGATGCCGTGCGGGCGCTCGGCGGCGAGGTGGTGCTGGTCGGCGAGAGCTACAACGACGCCCACGACCACGCGATGCAGCTGGCCGAGGTCGAGGGCCTGACCTTCGTCCACCCCTTCGACGACCCGCTGGTCATCGCCGGCCAGGGCACGATCGGCATGGAGATCCTGCGCCAGCACCAGGGGCCGATCGACGCCGTGTTCGTCGCCATCGGTGGCGGCGGGCTGATCTCGGGTGTCGCGGCCTACCTCAAGGCGGTGCGGCCGGAGATCAAGGTCATCGGCGTGCAGACCGTCGATTCCGACGCGATGCTGCAGTCGGTGCGCGCCGGCCACCGGGTGCGCCTGAACGATGTCGGCCTGTTCGCCGATGGCACCGCGGTGAAGTTCGTCGGCGAGGAGACCTTCCGCGTCGCCCGCGAGCTGGTAGACGAGTTCATCGTGGTGGACACCGACGCGGTCTGCGCGGCGATGAAGGACGTGTTCCAGGACACGCGCTCGATCCTGGAGCCGTCCGGCGCGCTGTCGGTGGCGGCCGTCAAGCAGTACGTGGCCCGCGAAGGCTGCACCGGCAAGACGTTTGTGGCGATCACCTGCGGCGCCAACATGAACTTCGACCGCCTGCGCTTCGTCGCCGAGCGGGCCGACGTGGGCGAGGAGCGCGAGGCGCTGTTCGCGGTGACGATCCCCGAGGAGCGCGGCTCGTTCAAGCGCTTCTGCGCGCTGATCGGCCCGCGCAGCGTCACCGAGTTCAACTACCGCATCAGCGGCGAGCGCCAGGCCCACATCTTCGTCGGCCTGAGCACCGCCGGCCACGGCGAGTCGGCGCTGATCGGCGCGCTGTTCGACGCCCAGGGGTTTGACGCCATCGACCTCTCGCACGACGAGCTGGCCAAGGCGCACCTGCGGCACCTCGTCGGCGGGCGCTCGGAGCTGGCGGTGAACGAGCGGCTGTTCCGCTTCGAGTTCCCGGAGCGGCCGGGCGCGCTGACGCGGTTCCTGTCGAGCATGCACCCCGACTGGAACATCAGCCTGTTCCACTACCGCAACCAGGGCGCCGATTTCGGCCGCATCCTCGTCGGCATCCAGGTGCCCGAGGCGGACGGGGCGGCCTTCCAGCAGTTCCTCGACACGCTGGCCTACCCCTGCGTCGACGAGACGGACAACCCGGTCTACCGGCTGTTCCTGCGCTGAACCAGCCCGCTGTGCAGCACCCCCCTGCCTGCGTGGGGTGTGCAGCTTGATCGCGCGGAAATGCACTGAAAGGCCCCGGACCGGACCGGTCGGCCAAACGTGCACGCGCACAATCCGGGGCCATGCGACCTGACTCCACGCCCCTGATTCCGTCGACCGCCCACCCCGCTATGGAAGAGGCCCTGCAGTTCAAGCTGCGGCGCCGGGTCAGCGCAGCGGGACACCTGGGCGAGCTGCTGCCGCTGGCGATGCGCATCGGTCTGCTGCAGCACGCGCTGCGCCCGCGGCTGCGCCAGCCACAGCTGCTGCTCTTTGTCGGTGACCATGGCATCGCTGTCGATCTCAACCCGCCGCAGCACCTCAGCACCAGCTCGATGGTGCACGCCGTGCTGGAGAGCCGGGTGCCGCTGCCGATCTTCGCGCACCAGCAGGGCCTGAGCGTGAGCGTGGTCGACGCTGGTCTGGCCACCCCGCTGCCGGTCGGGCCGGGGGTGATCTCGCGCAAGATTGCCCATGGCACGCGCAACAGCCGGCTGACCGCAGCGATGTCGCTCGACCAGGTGAACTCGGCCATCCGCGCCGGCATGGAGATCGCGCAGGCGCTGCCGGGCAATGTGCTGGGCTGCGCGGGGATCGGGGTGGGTGCGCGCGAATCCGCGGCGCTGGTCATCGCCCGCGTCACCGGACGCCCCCTGCACGACCTCGTCTACGCCGGGCCGAAGATGCCCCGCGAAGAACTGGAGCACACGCTCGCCGTGCTGCAGACCGCCATGAATCGGCACGGCCCGATCGAGGACCCTGTGCAGGCGCTGGCAACCTTCGGAGGTTTCGAGATGGCGATGATGGTCGGCGCGATGCTCAAGGCGGCCGAGCAGCGGCACCTGATCCTCGTCGACGGGCTACCCGCCTGCGCCGCGCTGCTGATCGCCACCCACATCGCCGGGCCGGTGATCGACTATTGCCTGTTCTGCCGCAGCACCGATCACCACGGCCTCGACACGGTGCTGGCCGGCTTCGAGAGCACCGCCCTGCTGGCCCTCGGTCTGGAAAGCCTGGACGGCACCGGCATCGCGCTGAGCTGGCCGCTGGTGCGGGCCGCCGCGGCGCTGCTGACCGAGGTGGTCGATGCGGTCGAGCCGCTGCCCCCGTCCGGTGATCCGGATCAGTCCACTCCGACGGCGGACGCCGACCAGGACTTCATCCGCATGCCGTGACCGCCTGCCGGTCGCTGGCGCAAGCGTGTCAGCGGGCCAGGTTCGGATCGACGACGCCGCCCGCCACACTGCCGGCCTGCTCCGGCGCCATTTCCTGCGGCGGTTGCATCGGCGGAGGCTGCACCGCCGGGGGAACGCCTGGCGCCACCAGCTGGCCGGTCGCACCCGGGAGACCCACGGCCGCACCCGGCGGCCGGATCGCCCCGACGGTGGCGGCGGCCGGGAGGGTGCCGGTGGCCGGCGGCGGCAGCTGGGGCAGATCCAGCGTGAGCTGCGCGGGCTGGCCAGGCGGGCCGAGGCTCACGCCTTTGGCCGTCACGCCCTGCAACACCCATTGCCCGTCGACCGTTGCCCCCAGCCGCACCACGCGGGCGGGCTGGTCATCGACCGACAGCACCACCCAGCTCGGACCGGCGCCCGTCGATGCCACGGCACCGACCAGCTTGAAGCGCGCTGCCGCCGCGGGAGGCGGTGCCACGGCATCCCCCACCGGCGCCACCGCCCCGAGCAGGCGCAGCACATCACCACGCACCGCCTGGTCGATTGCCACCGTCTGCACCTGGGACGGCACCGCCGCGGGACGCGCGAACACGCGCAAGCCCCAGAACACGAGACTTCCCGCGAGAGCGGCCCACACCAACCATGCTGTCCAACGTGCTGCCATGGGGGCGGATTATGATCGACGGCCCCGCTGCTCTCAGTGCACTTCGGATCCGACATTCATGAAATCCTTGCGACACGCCGCCCAGCGCGGCTTCACCCTCATCGAGCTGATGGTGGTGCTGGTGATCATCGGCGTGCTGGCCTCCCTGATCGTGCCGAGCGTGCTCGACCGCGTGGACGAGGCCAAGGTCACCGCCGCCCGCACCGACGTCAACAGCCTGATGGAAGCCCTCAAGCGCTACCGGCTCGACAACCAGCGGTATCCGACCAGCGAACAGGGCCTGCAGGCGCTGGTCGCCAAGCCCACCACCGGCCCGATCCCGCCGAACTGGAAGCCCTGCCTGGACAAGCTGCCCAACGACCCCTGGGGCCGTGCCTACCAGTTCGCCAACCCCGGCGTGAAGGGCCCGATCGACGTGTTCAGCTACGGCGCGGACGGACAGGCTGGCGGCGAAGGCAAGGACGCGGACGTCGGTTCCTGGCAGTGATGCCGTGACCCGTTCCCGCGGATTCACCCTGCTGGAGCTGATGGTGGTGGTGGCGATCATCGCGCTGGCCAGTTCGATCGTGACCATGGCGCTGCCGGACACCGCCAGCACCCGGCTGGAGCGCGAGGCGACCCGGCTGGTGGCGATCCTCGAAACCGCGCGGGTGCAGGCCCGCTCGCTGGGCGCTCCGGTGCGCTGGGTGCCCGGCCGGCCCCGCCAGACCGCCAACGACAGCCCGGACCAGCCCGGTGCCGATTTCCACTTCACCGGTCTGCCCGAGAACAACGGCCTGCCCGATCGCTGGTCCGACGCCGATCTGGCGGGCAAGATCGGCGTGGTGCTGCCACCGGGCCAGTCCGGCCTGCTGCTCGGCCCCGAGCCGGTGATCCCGCCGCAGAAGCTGACCCTGCAACTCGACGACAAGCACCTGAGCCTGTCCACCGATGGTCTGAGTGCCTTTGCCGTGATCGCCGATGAACCCGCGCCGCAGTGAGCCGGGCCAGCGCGGGCTGACGCTGATCGAGGTGCTGGTCGCGCTGGCGATCGTCGCCATCACGCTGGCCGCCGGCATCAAGGCCGCGGGCGCCCTCACCGGCAACACCCAGCGGCTGGCCGACACGCTGGCCGGCCAGTGGTGCGCCGACAACTACCTCACCCGGCTGCGCCTGGAGCGGCAGCTGCCACCCGTCGGCGACAGCGAGTTCAGCTGCGAGCAGGTCGGGCAGACCTACCAGGGGCGCGTCTCGGTGCGCCCGACGCCCAACCCGCTGTTCCGCCGCATCGACGTGCACATGCTCGACCCCGAGGGCCAGCACCTGCTGCTCTACACCACCGTGATGTCCCGTCTCTGAGCCGCCCAGGATCGATGCACCCGACGACCCGTTCCCTACGCCCGTCCCGCTCCGCCGGCTTCACGCTCATCGAGGTGCTGGTGGCGCTGTTCATCCTGGCGCTGATGTCGGCGATGGCGTGGCAGGGTGTGGACGCCATCGCCCGCAGCCGCGAATCGACCCAGGTGCGCATGGACCGGCTGCTGCGCCTGCAGACGGTGCTCGCGCAGTGGGAGGCCGACGTGCACGAGGTGATCGACACCCAGGTCGTGCCGGGGCTGAACTTCGACGGCGCCACGCTGCGCCTGACGCGCCGCCAGCCCGAAGGCGTGCAGGTGGTCGCCTGGACGCTGCGTGGCGGCACGCTCTACCGCTGGAGCGCGCCGACCTCGAACGCGCTGGACACCCTGCAGGACGGCTGGATGCGCAGCTACCAGCTGCTCGGCAACGAGCCGGCCACGCTGCAGATGCTGGACAACATCGCGCAGTGGCAGCTCTTCGTCTTCCTGGCCAGCAGCAATGGCTGGAGCAACGCGCAGTCGAGCGGAGACGTCGCCCAGCCCGCGCCGCCAGCCTCGGTCGATCCGCCGGCGCCGGATGCAGGTAGCTCGGGCGCCGGCACCGTGGTCGGCAACGGGGTGGTCAGCACGGCTCCGCCGGTGGCCGTCAACCACGATGCGCTGCCGGACGGGCTGCGGATGGTGGTGCGCTTTGCGCCGGACGGCGCGGCCGACGGCACGCTGACCCGCGAAGTGCGGCTCATCCACCCATGACGACGACACCCATGACGCGTCCCTGCGCCCCTGCGGCACGCCAGCGCGGCGCCGCGCTGCTGACGGCGATGATCATCGTCACGGTCGTGGCCACGCTCGCCTCGGGCATGGTGTGGCAGCAGTGGCGCGCGCTGCAGGTCGAGGCGGCCGAGCGTGCGCAGACCCAGTCGGAATGGGTGCTGCAGGGCGCCCTCGACTGGACCCGCATGATCCTGCGCGAAGACGCCCGCGAAGGCGGCGCCGACCACCTCGGCGAGCCCTGGGCCGCGCCGCTGGCCGAGGCCCGGCTGTCCACCTTCCTGGCCGCCGACCGCTCGATGGCCGAGGACGCGCCCGACGCCTTCCTCTCGGGCCGCATCGTGGATGCCCAGTCGCGCTACAACCTGCGCAACCTCATCCAGCAAGGCAAGGTCAGCCGCAGCGAACTGCAGACGCTGGAGCGCCTGTGCGGCTTCCTGGGGCTGAACGGCGATGTCGCGCCGCGCCTGGCCGAAGCGCTGCGCCGCGCCACGCCGGGCAGCGCCACCGAAGCGCCCGCCGACACAGGCACCACCACGACCACCCTGCCGCTGATGCCCGCCTCGGTCGAGGACCTCGGCTGGCTCGGGCTGGACGCCGCCACGGTGCAGCGCCTCAAGCCCTACGTCGTGCTGCTGCCGCGCGAGACGCCGGTCAACCTCAACACGGCGCCCAAGGAAGTCATCGCCGCGGTGCTGCCGGGCATCGATCTGGCCACCGCCGAACGGCTCGTGCAGTCGCGGCTGCGGGATCCGCTGAAAAGCCCCGCCGACGCCAAGACCGTGCTGGGCGAGCGTGCGCTGACCGATGCACGGCGGGTCAGCGTCAACTCGAACTACTTCATCGTCTACGGCGCGCTGCGGCTGGACCAGGTGACCGTCGCCCAGCGCTCGCTGCTGGAGCGCAATGGGCGCGACGTGCGCGCACTGTCCACGCAGCGCCTGCGCGACCCGGCGGAACTGGAAAGTACGCTGCAGCAATGAACACTGTCACCCGGTTCGGCCGCGCTGCGCGGGCGATGGACAGACCCGCACCTACAATCCGCCGCACACGTCCACCCTACCCATGAGCCTGCTCGTCATCCAATTGCCCACCCGCACCCGGCTGCATCCGCAGAGCCGCGCGTCTGCGCAGGGCGCGGGCGCCCGGGCCGAACTGGGTTTTGTGCTCAGCCCGGACGGGCAGTCGATCCAGTCCGAAGGCCAGTGCGTGGCCTCGCTGCTGCCCAAGGCCACCGCGGTGGTCGCCGTGCTGGCGCCGGCCGATGTCGCGTTTCACCGCCTGACCTGCCCGAAGGCGCCAGCCACCCGCCTGCGTGCCGCGCTGGCCGGCATCCTCGAAGAGCAGGTGCTGGACGATGTGGAGCAGCTGCACCTGAGCCTGGCCCCGGACGCCCGCCCCGGCGACGAGACCTGGGTCGCGGCCATCGACCGCGCGTGGCTGACGGCGGAGCTGGCCGCGCTGGAAGCTGCCGGGGTCGTCGTGGACCGGGTCGTGCCGGGGCTGTGGCCCGACGCGCAGGCCCACGGCCATTTCCACGTCCCCTACGACGACGACAAGCCGAAGACGCTGCTGACCTGGGCCGATGCCCGGGGCGTCAGCACCTGGCCGCTGCAGGGCAGCCTGTCGCGCGGCCTGCTGCCCGAGCCGCTGGCCGAGAACACCCTGTGGACCGCCGACCCCGCCGCCGCCGCCCCGGCCGAGCGCTGGTTGGGCCAGCCGGTGCAGGTGCTTGGCATGGGCGCCCGCCTGCTGGCGTCGGCGCAGAGCGGCTGGAACCTGCGCCAGTTCGAACTGGCCGCGCGCCACCGCGGTCTGGCGCTGCTGCGCGATGCGGGCAAGCAGTTCCTCACGCCGGGCTGGCGGCCGGTGCGCCTCGGGCTGATCGGGCTGCTGCTGGCGAATCTGGCCGGCCTGAACGCCTGGGCCTGGATGCAGCGCAACGAGTTGCAGGCGCGCCGCACGGCGGTCACCAACCTGCTGCGCACGACCCACCCGCAGGTGCGCGCCGTGCTGGACGCCCCGCTGCAGATGGCCCGCGAGAACGACCTGCTGCGCGCCAGCGCCGGCCGACCAGGCGACACCGACCTGGAGCCGCTGCTGCAGGCCGCCGCCAGCGTCTGGCCGGACGGCCGCCCACCGCAGGTCCTGCGCTACGAGAGCGGCCGCCTGTCACTCGGCGCGCCGGGCCTCGGAGCAGACGACGTCACCCGCATGAAAGCCACGCTGGAGCCCGCCGGCTGGCTGGTCGACCAGACCGACAACCAGATCACCCTGAGCCGCCCGACCACGCCGGGAGCCGCCCGATGAACACCGCCCTGTCGCGCACCGACGCCTTCCGCCAGCAACTCGCCCCGCTGCAGCAGCGCTGGCAGGCGCTGGCGCCACGCGAGCGGCTCGGCGCCACGCTGGGCGCTGGGCTGGTGCTGGTCTTCCTGCTCTGGACCCTCGGCGTGCAGCCCGCCCTCAAGACCCTGCGCACCGCCCCGGTCCAGCAGGCCGCGCTCGACGCCCAGCTGGCCCAGATGCAGCGCCTGGCGGCCGAGGCGGTCGAGCTGCGTGCCCTGCCGCCGGTCGATCCGGCGCAGGCCGACGCGGCCCTGCAATCGGCCACCGAGCGCCTGGGCGCCGCGGCCCGCCTGCAGCGCAGCGGCGAGCGCGTGAGCGTCACCTTCACCAGCGTCGAGCCGGCCGCGATGATGGGCTGGCTGGCCGAGGTGCGCGCCGCCGCCCGTGTCCGTGTCGTCGAAGCCCAGCTCGGCCGCACCGGCAACGGCTACAGCGGCAGTGTCGTGCTGACGCTGCCCACCCCCGCCACGACCCCGCGCTGACAGGACTCGAGCCCGCACATGGCCCTCCACGGCAGCCCCTGGCGCCCCACCTACCAGCCCTCGGCCCACCCGTCGATCTTCGGCACGTCTTCCCGCAAGGCGCCCGGCCACGGCTGGGTCGCGCAGGCACGGGCCAGCCGGCGCTGGGCGGTGGTCGGTGCCGTCGTCGGTGCGACCGTCGCACTGGTCGCCTTCGCACCAGCGCACTGGCTGGCCGAGGCGGTCGCCTCGGCCAGCCAGCAGCGGGTGCTGCTGGCCAACGCGCAGGGCACGGTCTGGTCCGGCGATGCGGTGCTGATCCTCGGTGCCGGTGCCGGCAGCCGGGACGCCCGCGCCCTGCCCGGCCGCATCCGCTGGACCCTGCGCCCGTCCGGCATGGCCTTGCGCCTGGGCCTGCAACACGACTGCTGCCTCAACGGTGAACAGCTCCTGCTGGTGCGCCCCGGCTTCGGTCAGGTGCAGGTGGCGCTGCAGCCCGGCCGGGCGGAACAGGGCGACTGGGTCGGCCAGTGGCCCGCGGCCTGGCTGGTCGGGCTGGGCACGCCGTGGAACACGCTGCGCCCCGGTGGCGCGCTGCGGCTGACCACGCAGGCCCTGTCGCTGCGCTGGGCCCAGGGCCGCTTCGCGATGACCGGCAGCGCGGGACTGGAACTGCGCGACTTCTCCTCCCGCCTGTCGACGCTGCCCCGCCTCGGCAGCTACCGGGTCACGCTCAGCGGCGATCCGGCCCAGGCCGGCACCGCCATGGTGACGCTGGACACCCTCGACGGCGCCTTGCGGCTCAACGGCTCGGGCAGCTGGAGCAAGGGCGGACTGCGGCTGCGCGGCGAAGCCACCGCGACGGATGCCGACCGCCCGGCCCTGAACAACCTGCTCAACATCATCGGACGGCGCCAAGGCGCGCGCTCCCTGCTCACGATCGGATGACCATGACGCTGTGCCCCCGCCCCTCCGCCCCGCGCCGCGTGCTCGCCGCGGCGCTGGCCGGCACCCTGGCCCTCGGCCACCTCACGCCGCTGCAGGCGCAGCAGACGCAGTCCTCCCGCCGCAACGCCCCGGCCGCGGCCAAGGTGACGGTGAACTTCGTCAACGCCGACATCGAGGCGGTGTCCCGCGCGATGGCCGCCATCGTCAAGCGCCAGATCCTGGTCGACCCCCGGGTGCGCGGCCAGATGACGCTCTACAGCGAACAGCCGCTGACCGAACGCGAGGCCTTCCTGAACTACCTCTCGGTGCTGCGCGGGCTGGGCTTCACGGTGGTGGACGTCGCCGGGCTGCTCAAGGTCGTGCCCGAGGCCGAGGCCAAGCTGCAGACCGGCACCGTCTCGGTCGGCAACGTCATGCGCTCCGGTGACCAGATCCTCACGCAGGTCTTTCCGCTCAAGCACGAGAACGTCAACAACCTCGTGACCGTGCTGCGCCCGCTGATCACGCCCAACAACACCATCAACGCCAACCCCGGCAACAACACGCTGGTCATCACCGACTACGCCGACAACCTGCAGCGCCTGGCCCGCATCATCGCGGCGCTGGACACGCCCGCGGCGACCGACGTCGAGGTGATCCCCGTCAAGAACGGCTCGGCCTCGGACCTCGCGCCGATGGTGCAGCGCTTCGCGGACTCTTCGGCCGGCGGCACGCCCGGCGCGCCGGCGGCGATGGCCGGCGGCGTGTCGATCATGGCCGACCCGCGCACCAACTCGCTGCTGGTGCGGGCGCCCAACGCGGCACGGCTGGCCGTGATCCGCGGCGTGATCGACAAGCTCGACCGGCCCGGCCCGCCCGGCACGGCAGCCGGCAACATCTACGTCGTCTACCTGAAGAACGCCGACGCGACCCGGCTGGCCACGGTGCTGCGCGCCGCCTACGGCGCCGGAGGCAGCGGCGGCGCGTCGGGCGGCGGCGCGGGCACCAGCGGCAGCACGGGGCTCGGTTCGACCGGCGCCAACGCGGGCGGCATGGGCACGGCCATCGGTGGCCAGGCCGGCACCGGCGCCTCGACCCAGTCGACCAGCCCGGTCAGCGCCTCGGCCAGCCCCTCCACGGGCGGCTTCGTGCAGGCCGACCCGTCGACCAACTCGCTGATCATCACCGCACCCGAGCCGGTCTACCGCCAGCTGCGCGCCGTCATCGACCAGCTCGATGCCCGCCGTGCGCAGGTCTACGTCGAGTCGATGATCGTCAAGATGGACGCCAGCCAGGCGGCCGAGTTCGGCTTCCAGTGGCAGGGCCTGCTGGGCAAGAACGGCGACAAGTACGGCGTGGTGGCCGGCACCAACTACAGCGCGACCAGCGGCGCTGGCTCCAACCTCGTCAACCTGTCGCAATCGACCACCAGCACCGGCATCAGCCTGGGCGCGGGCCTGAACGTCGGCCTGATCCAGGCAATCAACGGCATCTACACGCTGGGCGCGCTGGCGCGTTTCCTGGAGAGCAGCACCGGCGCCAACATCCTCTCGACCCCGAACCTCGTCGCCCTCGACAACGAGGAAGCCAAGATCGTGATCGGCCAGAACGTGCCCTTCATCACCGGCAGCTTCACCAACACCGGCACTGGCACCGGCTCGACCAACCCCTTCCAGACCATCGAGCGCAAGGACGTGGGCCTGACGCTGCGCATCAAGCCGCAGATCGGCGAGAGCGGCACGGTGCGGATGCAGATCTACCAGGAGAACTCCAGCGTCATCGCCGGCACGACCTCGTCCAGCGCCGGCCCCTCGACCGAGAAAAGCTCGATCGAGACCTCGGTGGTGGTGGACGACGGCCAGATCATGGTGCTGGGCGGTCTGCTGAAAGACGAGTACGCCGACGGCGAGGACCGCGTGCCGGGGCTGGCCAGCATCCCGGTGCTGGGCAACCTGTTCAAGGCGCAGAACCGCAAGCGCATCAAGACCAACCTGCTGGTTTTCCTGCGCCCGGTCGTGATGCGCACGCAGGACGATGCCAACGCGCTGACCCTGGACCGCTACGACATGATCCGCGCCCGCCAGCAGGACGGTCAGCCCAAGCCCTCGCAGGTGCTCGGCATCAACGAGGCGCCCGTGCTGCCCGAACAGCGCCGCGGCGAGCGGGCCACGCCGTCGTCCCCGTCCCTGTCTGCTTCCTCGCCGAGCCGCTGACCGTGCGCCATCCCCTGCCCTACGCCTGGGCCAAGGCCCAGCGCCTGCTGCTCGAAGACGATGGCGACCGCCTGGTGCTCTGGGCCGACGCCGAAGCGCCACGCGCCGCGCTGGCCGAGGTGCTGCGCCTGCACGCCATCGACGCCATCGAGCGCGAAGCCCCCGAGCGCCTCGCCCAGCGCATCGCGCAGGCCTACGCGGGTGGCGAGTCCAGCGCCGCGGCAGTGGTCGGCGAGGTGGAGAGCGCCGTCGACCTGAGCCGGATGATGCAGGACCTGCCCGCGGTGGAAGACCTGCTCGAAGCCGCCAACGACGCGCCCATCATCCGCATGCTCAACGCGCTGCTGACGCAGGCAGCGAAGGACGGCGCGAGCGACATCCACATCGAGCCGTACGAGCGCTCGTCCGCGGTGCGCTTCCGCGTGGACGGCACGCTGCGCGAGGTGGTGCAGCCGAACAAGGCCCTGCACGCCGCGCTGATCAGCCGGCTGAAGATCATGGCCGAGCTGGACATCGCCGAAAAACGCCTGCCGCAGGACGGTCGCATCTCGCTGCGCATCGGCGGTCGCGCGATCGACGTGCGGGTCTCGACGCTGCCGGGGGTGCATGGCGAGCGCGCGGTGCTGCGTCTGCTGGACAAGGGCGAGGCCAAGTTCTCGCTGCAGGGTCTGGGCATGCAGGGCGACACCTACACGCGTTTTTCTGCGCGCATCCAGCAGCCGCACGGCATCGTGCTGGTCACCGGCCCGACCGGCTCGGGCAAGACCACGACGCTCTACGCCGCGCTCGGCCAGGTGGACACCAGCACCACCAATGTGCTGACGGTGGAAGACCCGGTCGAATACGAGCTGGGCGGCATCGGCCAGACCCAGGTCAACGCCAAGATCGACCTGACCTTCGCCAAGGCCCTGCGCGCCATCCTGCGGCAGGACCCGGACGTCATCATGATCGGCGAGATCCGCGACCACGAGACGGCGCAGATCGCCGTGCAGGCCTCGCTGACCGGCCACCTCGTGCTCGCCACGCTGCACACCAACGACGCCCCGAGTGCCGTCACACGGCTGACCGACATGGGGATCGAGCCCTTCCTGCTGAGTTCCTCGCTGCTGGGCGTGCTCGCGCAGCGGCTGGTGCGCAAGCTCTGCAACACCTGCAAGCGCCAGGGCGACGACGGCCGCTGGCACCCGGTCGGCTGCGACGCCTGTGGCCACAGTGGCTACAAGGGCCGCACGGGGGTGTACGAGCTGATGGTGGTCGACGACGCCGTGCGCGCGCTGGTCCACGGCCGCGCCAGCGAGGCGGAGCTGATCGCCGCGGCCCGCGCCGGCGGCCTGCGCTCGATGCGCGAGGACGGCGAGCGGCTGGTCGCCACCGGCGTCACCTCGCTGGAAGAACTGATGCGCGTCACGCGCGACTGATCCCGACAGGCCACACCCGAACCCATGCCCGCCTACCGATTCGAAGCCCTCGACGCCGCCGGCAAGACCCAGACCGGGCTGCTGGACGGCGACAACGCCAAGGCGGTGCGCTCGCAGCTGCGGGCGCGGGCGCTGGTGCCGCTGGACGTGCAGCTGGTCGAATCGGAAGCGACGGCCACGGCAGCCGCGGGCGGCTCGATGATGCGGCGGCGCGTGTTCTCGGCCACGACGCTGGCAATCTGGACCCGGCAGCTCGCCGGTCTGGTCGGCGCCGGCCTGCCGCTGGAGCGTGCGCTGACCGCCCTGGCCGACGAGGCCGAGGACCCGCGCCAGCGCGAGCTGCTCGCCCACCTGCGCGCCGAGGTGAATGGCGGCTCGCCGTTTGCCAGTGCGCTTGGCAACGCGCCGCGCGAATTCGACGATGTCTACCGCGCCGTGGTCGCCGCCGGCGAGCAGAGCGGGCAGCTCGGCCGCGTGCTGGAAAAGCTGGCCGACGACCTGGAGGAACGCCAGGCGCTGAAGTCGCGGCTGGTGGGCGCGACGCTGTACCCGGCCATCGTGTCGGTGGTGGCGATCGTGATCGTGATTTTCCTGGTCACCTATGTGGTGCCGCAGGTGGCG
Organism: uncultured Sphaerotilus sp.; assembly: GCF_963924895.1. Taxonomy (NCBI): domain Bacteria; kingdom Pseudomonadati; phylum Pseudomonadota; class Betaproteobacteria; order Burkholderiales; family Sphaerotilaceae; genus Sphaerotilus; species uncultured Sphaerotilus sp. The sequence goes on along the minus strand of NZ_CAWURG010000066.1, from coordinate 1,863 downwards.
CAAGTGTTCGCCGGCAGCAAGAAGGCACTGCCCTTCCTGACCAGCGCGATGCTGGCGCTGAGCGCGTTTCTGCGCCACTGGGGCTGGGCGCTGCTGCTGGCCCTGATCGGTGCGGGCGCGCTACTCGTCATGGCGCGGCGCAACGAGGCCACGCGCGAACGGCTCGACGCGATGGTGCTGACGCTGCCCATCGTCGGCCGGCTGGCGCGCAGCTACAACGCGGCCCGTTTCGCCGGCACGCTGGCGATGCTGGCGGGCTCGGGGGTGCCGATCCTGAAGGCCTTGCAGGCGGCGGCCGAGACGCTGTCCAACCGCGCCATGCGCGCCGACGCGCTGGCCGCGCTGGTGCAGGTCCGCGAAGGCGCGCCGCTGGCCTCGGCGCTGTCGTCGAAGAAGCGCTTCCCCGGCCTGCTGTCGATGTTCGCCCGCCTGGGCGAGCAGACCGGCGAGCTGCCCGTGATGCTGCAGCGCGCCGCCACCCAGCTCGGCGCCGAGGTCCAGCGCCGGGCGATGCAGATGGCCACCATCCTGGAGCCGATGCTGATCGTGGTGATGGGCGCGATGGTGATGGTGATCGTGCTGGCGGTGCTGCTGCCGATCATTCAGCTCAATACCTTCGTGAAGTGAGCCAGGGGCGCAGGCGCGGGTGCGGCCTCAACCGCCGCTCAGCGCCAGCACGAAGTTGATCTGCTCGGTCGGAGGCAGCGGCGCATTCAGATCAAACAGCGGCCGCCCGTTGACGAAGACCCGCAGATGCGGGCGGATGCGCTCCTGTTCATCGACGATGCGGAAGCGCAGACCCGGATACCGCGCCTCCAGCCCGTCCAGCACGGCGCCCAGCGTGCCGCCCGCGCCATCAACGAGCGCCGCCCCGGTGTACGACTGCAGCGCCGACGGGATCAGCACCTTCATCACCTTCACCAGAAAGCGCGAGAAGCCCCGTCCTTCAGGGCGGGGAGGTAGAGCGCAGGCTCGCGCAGCGAGCCAATGGCTTGGTGGCTGAGTTTCCTGTGGCATTTTTGACTGGTTTTATATACAGTATCAATCATGTCCATTCGAGCCTTCCGCTTCCAGTTGCGCCCCAAGGCCGGCACCGCGCACGCCCTGCGCCGGTTCGCGGGCGCATGCCGCTGGGTGTGGAACCGGGCCATCGGCGAACAGCAGCGGCTGAGGGCGGCGGGCGAGAAGTTCTCGGGTTACGCGGTGATGTGCCGCTGGCTGACAGTGTGGCGCAACGACCCGGACACGGCATGGCTGGCAGAGACGCCGGTGCAGGCGCAGCAGCAAACCTTGAAGCGGCTGGAGGCGAGTTACCGGCGCTTCTTCGAGGGCCAGGGCGGCTATCCCCGGTTTCGCGGGCGAGGCCAAGATGCCGGACTGCGGTTCCCGAAGGCGTCGGACTGCAAGCTCGACGCGGACAACCAGCGCCTGAAGCCACCGAAACTTGGCTGGGTGCGGATGCGCCAGTCGCAGTCGGTCGAGGGTGAGGTGAGGAACTACACGCTGACGCAGGAGCGGGGCCGCTGGTTCGTGTCGATCCAAGTTGAACAACCAGACGTGATTCCGGCGGCCGGGCTGGTGCCGACGCTCGGGATCGACTTCGGGGTGACGCTGTTCGCGGCGACGACGGACGGCGAGTGCGTGGCGCCGCTGAATGCGTTGAAGCGGCAGCAGAAGTACCTGAAGCGAGTCCAGCGGTCGGTGTCGCGCAAGGTGAAGGGCTCGAAGAACCGGCGCAAGGCGATTGGCCGACTGGGCAGGGTGCATGCCCGGATCGCGGCGCAGCGCAGCGACTGGCTGCACAAGCTGACGACGAAGTGGGCCGATGCGCATCCGGTGATCGCCATCGAGGATCTGAAGGTG
>NZ_CAWURG010000065.1:0-36739 GCF_963924895.1 uncultured Sphaerotilus sp. | reverse complement strand
ACAAGATGAAATACACTTGGATGAAAGCAAAGCGTCGGGATAAAGTGGTTCTTGAACAGGATGTCGCTGAAATTCTCGATGGATTTGGCAAAAAATATAAGTTTGAATTTTAAGTATTTAACTTATTTGAAATTGCTTATTGGCGTTGACCGGCACTCTGAAGGACCTGCTGAAGGGGTTAAGGCGAAAGTAAAAATTATGTCATTAAATTAATTTTTTTGGCGGAGTTATGAGTAAATACAAATTTATTCAAATATCTGATTTACATTTTAGTCGGATAAAAAATTTTACTAGTTTTATTGAGGTTGCAAAAGAAAAAGATGCGCCTCATTTAATTGATAAATTGGTTTTCGAGGATTTTAAAAGAAATTTTATAACAAAATGGGGGAAAAAATTAATATATCCATCCACATTTGATTCTGATGTTGCTATTGCTTTGTTGAGTAGACTTCATGGGATAATAAATAATTTCGATGTTTTGGTAATTACGGGAGATATTGCCTCTACTGGTGATGATGATGACTTGAGAATTGCGAGAGAGTATTTTGATGGGAAAATACCAAAAAATTGGACAAAAGCTAAAAATAATTTTCATTCGTTGTTTAAACATGGAGTTCCAATAATTACCGTCCCTGGGAATCATGATAGGTACCATGATTTTTTATTGAATCCTGGATTCGGTCCATATGAGAGATTTTTTGGTATGGCTTGGGACTTTGATAAAAAAGTATCAAATTACGATGATGGATGTAAAAATAAATTTTATGTAAAGTACTCCATTTTGGAGAAATTAGACTCTTGTTTAATATTTGTTGCTGGTGATTTTTCTTTACGACATCAAATATACGCCGAAGGTTTTCTTGGGCATATTGGCCAAGGGCGCGTTGATTCCGTATTGCAGGGGATGGTGAGTGTTACAAATAAAATTAGAAGCAATATAATAAATGAGGGATATAAAAAATATGCAGTTGTTTGGATGGTTCATTTTCCGCCATGCTTTCCAGGGGTTGATAGTGGATTAAAATTAATAAATGATTATGATTTATTGAACGCCGTAAAAAATACAAATATAAAATTATTGTTGGCTGGGCACACACATGAGCCGCTTTGGTATCGATGCCCGATTCATGGGGATGCACACATTTTTTCATGTGGGACCACTTCCGGTGTTGATGTAAATAATAGCAATTATTATTCTGAATTCTATATTAATGTAACTGGGCCTGATGAGTACGAGTTCAATGCTGAGTGCTATGAATTGAGTGTTGATGCTAAAAATAAGAAAATTGAGTTTTCGGTAATGCAGGATTTTCCGGCTGCGCGTAAAAACAAGTCGTTCAATTTTTCAATTGCTAACGCTGTTGCGAATATAAATAATGGGCCTTCTAGTGATATTTTAAAAAGTTGATCTTGCAAAAGGAAATATAATGAATGTACTGTTCGTCGCCGACCCGATCGAGTCCTTCAAGACGTACAAGGACACCACCTTCGCGATGATGCGCGAGGCGGCGCGCCGCGGCCACACGCTGCAGGTCTGCGAGCCGCGCGACCTCGTCTGGGTGCGCGGCAGCCGGGTCGTGGCGCGCCGCTGCCGCACGGTCATCCTCACCGGCCGCGAGCAGGCGGACTGGTTCGAGGTGATCGCTAACGGCGAGGTCGCGCTGGCCGACACCGACGCGGTGCTGATGCGCAAGGACCCGCCCTTCGACGCCGAATACATCTACGCGACCCACCTGCTGCAGCAGGCCGAGCGCGATGGCGCCCGCGTCTTCAACAAGCCCTCCGCGCTGCGCGACCACCCGGAAAAGCTCGCCATCCTCGAATTCCCTGAGTGGATCGGCCCGACGCTGGTCACGCGCGAGGCCGAGGCCGTGCGCGCCTTCCACGCCGAGCACAGCGACATCATCCTCAAGCCGCTCGACGGCATGGGCGGCATGGGCATCTTCCGCGTCGGCCCGGACGGCATGAACCTCGGCTCCATCATCGAGACGCTGACCCAGGACGGCAGCACGACGGTGATGGTGCAGCGCTTCCTGCCCGAGATCGTTCACGGCGACAAGCGCATCCTGATCATCGGCGGCGTGCCGGTGCCGTTCTGCCTCGCGCGCATCCCGCAGGGTTCGGAGGTGCGCGGCAACCTCGCCGCGGGTGGCAAGGGCGTTGCGCAGCCGCTGTCGGCGCGTGACCGCGAGATCGCCGAGACGCTGGGGCCGATCCTCGCCGCGCGCGGCTTGCTGCTGATCGGACTGGACGTGATCGGCGACTGCGTCACCGAGATCAACGTCACCAGCCCGACCTGCTTCCAGGAGATCCAGCAGCAGACCGGCTTCGACGTCGCTGCCGTGTTCATCGACGCGCTGGAGGCCGCGGTGGCGGCCCGCCGCGCCGCCTGATCAGCGCTCCTTGACCACCGCCGTGGTCAGCCCGTTGCCGGAGGGCAGGCTGCTGTCGCCCAGCAGGAAGACGCTGTAGACGCCGTTGGCGTCGAGCGTCTTGTCCTTGAGTTCGTAGACGGTGGCGGCCGTGCCGCTGCTCGTCACCGTCAGCGTGGTGTTGGTGACCGCGGAGACGGAGGTCACGGGCGACATGCTGCCCCGGCTGGCGGTGGTGACCGGGGCACCGGCGATGTTCAGCGTCAGGTCCTGCGCGAGGTTGCCCAGGCCGTGCAGCAGGCGGATGCGGGCGGCGCTGGTGCTGCTGGGCAGGCGGTTGTCGTCGCTCAGCGTGGCGAACTGCGGCGCAGCGGCCGTGCCCCAGACGAACAGCGTGGTGTCGCTGCCGGGGGCGGCGCTCCAGGAGGCGCCCGTGAGCGTGCCGCCGTTGACGGTGACCTGCGGGGTGGACGAGCCGGCCGGCACCAGCGCATAGCTCCCGAAGCCGGGTGAGCTGCCCAGCAGCGGCAGCGTGGCGCCGTTGATCGTGCCGGCTACCGGCAGATTGGTCGGCAGCGCACTGAGGATGCGGACCCGCGCCTGCGTGTTGGTCAGCGCCGTGACGGCCTTGGCCGGCTGCAGCAGCAGGGCATGGGCCAGCACACCGCCGGTGCTCGGCGTGATGACCAGCGCGGCGACGCCCGCGTCCGGCAGGGTCACGGTGGTGTCGAGCCGCACGTCGCTGGCCAGCACGCTGCCCGCCTTGAGCAGGCGCAGGCGGTGGCTGCCCGCGTTGACGCTGGAGTAGCCGCTGCTGCCGCTGCCCGCGGCGAGGTTGCCCAGCAGCGGCGAGTCGCTCAGCGCTTCGGTGGCGGGGGTGAGGTGGACGTCGAGCGCGCCCGCGTCCCGCGCCGCGTTGAACACCAGCAGCTTGCTGCGGCCGCTGGCGGGCACGGTCTCCAGCTCGTCCAGGCTGAGGTACTTGACCAGGTTGTTGTCACCCGTCCAGGCCACCAGCGTGGTGGCGCTGCCGGCGGCGATGGTGGGCGTGGTGCTGGCCAGGGCGCTGCCGCTGCTGTTGGTCAGCGCGATGGTGTGGCTGCCGGCGGTGACGCGGTAGGTGGCGCTGGTGGCGTCGCGCTCGATGGCGGTTTCGCGCGACACGTCGTCGATCCGCAGGCCGACGGCGCTGCGCTGGGTCGTGGCGTTGATGACGCGCAGCGTGCCGGTGTTGCCGCTGCTGCCGCTGCCGGACGAGGTGCCATCGTCTTTGCTGCCGCAGCCCGACAGGAAGGACAGGCTGCTCAGGAGGAGCAGGCCCGTGGCGGCGCGGGTGGCCCAGAGTCGGCGGTGCAGCATGGTCGGAATCCCCTGCAGGTTCATGTTCGTTGTGGTGGGTCGGAGCAAGTCCGCTACCTTCGGTTTGCGGGCGGCGCTTGTCAAGCAGCGTCGGCGCCGGACAATGCCGCAGACCCGACCGGAGACGAGACGATGCCGATGAACCCGCTGTTCAACCGGGGCGCTGTGGCCCTGCTGGCGCTGCTGGGCCCCCTCCTGTCCGGCTGCAGCACGCCGGCCGCACCGCCCCCCCAGCCGCTGACGCTGCACATCGCCCACATCAACGACCACCACTCGCAGCTGGAGCCGATCGCCGGCGCCGAACTGCGGCTGGACGGCGTGCCCACGCAAGTCGAACTCGGTGGTTTCGCGCGGCTGACGGCCCTGTTCCGCCAGCAGCAGGCGGCGCAGCCGACGCTCCTCAAGCTGCACGCGGGCGACGCGGTGACCGGCTCGCTCTACTACACCTTCTTCAAGGGCGAGGCCGATGCCCGGATGATGAACACGGTCTGCTTCGATGCGTTCGCGCTGGGCAACCACGAGTTCGACGACGGCGACGGCGTGCTGCGCGGCTTCCTCGACCACCTGCATGCCGGCACCTGCCAGACGCCGGTGCTGGCCGCCAACGTCGTGCCCGCGCCCGGCACGCCGCTGGCGCCGAACGGCCCGGCGGTCCTCCAGCCGTACACCATCCAGACCATCGACGGCGTGCCGGTCGGCATCATCGGCATCGACATCGTCGGCAAGACGGTCAACTCCTCGCGCCCGCTGGCGACGACGCAGTTCCTCGACGAGACCCGCACCGCGCAGCAGACCATCGACACGCTCAAGGCCCGCGGCGTGCGCCACATCGTGCTGCTGACCCACCAGGGCTACGACGCTGACCGCGCGATGGCCGCGGCGCTGACCGACGTGGACGTGGTCATCGGCGGCGATTCGCACACCCTGCTGGGCGATTTCAGTGCACAGGGGCTGCCCAGCGCCGGGCCGTACCCGACCGTGGTGAACAACCGCGACGGCGATCCGGTCTGCATCGGCCATGCGTGGGAGTACAGCAAGGCCTTCGGGCGGATGGAGGTGCAGTTCGACACCCGCGGCGCCGTGACGCGTTGCGGCGGGCAGGCGTCGCTGGTCATTGGCGACCAGTTCAAGCGCAAGAACGCGGCCGGTGTCTTCGTGCCGGTGGACGATGCCACGGCCACTGCGCTGCGCAGCCGGCTCGCCGAGGTGCCCCAGGTGCGCGTCACGGTGCCGGATGCGGCGGCGGTGCAGGTGTTGTCGGGCTACGCCGGCCAGGTCGATGCGCAGAAGCAGCGCCTGATCGGCACGGCGACCGAGGCGCTCTGCCTCGTGCGCGTGCCGGGCGAGACGACCAACCGCTCCGGCGCGCTCGCTGGCTGCGAGATGGCCAACACGCTCGCCCGCGGCAGCGACGCCGCGCAGGTGGTGGCCGAGGCCTTCCTGGCGGCCAGCCCGCGTGCGGAGATGGCGCTGCAGAACGCGGGCGGCGTGCGCACCGGGATCGGCGCCGGGCCGCTGTCGATGAACACCGCTTTCACGGTGCTGCCCTTCACCAATGTGCTGGTCGAGCTGTCACTGACCGGCGCGCAGATCGTGGCCGCGCTGGAAGACGCGGTCGCCAACCACCTCGACCAGCGCCAGTCCGACGGCTCGCACCCCTACGCGGCGGGGCTGCGCTGGTCGCTGGACCTGCGCCAGCCGGCGGGCCAGCGGTTCAGCCAGGTCGAAGTGAAGGACCGTGCCACCGGCCGCTGGTCGGCGATCGACCCGGCGCGCACCTACGTGCTGGTGACCAACGACTTCATCGCCGCCGGCAAGGATGGTTACGCCACGCTCGGTGCGGCCACGGCCGCGGGGCAGGCGGTCAACACCTACCGGCTCTACACGCAGACCTTCGCCGACCACCTGCAGCGCCTGCAACGGGTAGGGCGCGTGCCGGCGTCCGAGGTGTCGCACCAGCGGGTCACCACCGGGGCCGGCGCCGTGTTGCCGTGAGGCCGGCCTGCGCGGTCCGCCGGTGCCCGCGGGTCAGACGACGCGGCGCCCGGCGCTCCACACCTCGCGCACCACCGGGTGTCCGGCGACGGTGCGCACCCGCACCAGATCCGCCCGCAGCCCGCAGGCCAGGGCGCCCCGGTCGCTGAGGCCGGCCGCACGCGCGGGCTGGAGCGTGACCAGCCGGATCGCCGCCGGCAGATCGAGCAGGCCTTCGTCCGCGAGCTGCCAGGCCGCTGCCAGCAGGCTGGCCGGCAGGTAGTCCGAGGACAGCGCGTCCAGCACGCCCTCGCGCACCAGCGTCGCCGCGGCCACGTTGCCCGCGTGCGAGGTGCCGCGCAGCACATTGGGTGCGCCCGCGAGCGTCAGCAGCCCGAGGTGGCGGGCGCGGCGGGCGGCGGCCAGCGTGGTCGGGAACTCGCAGATCACGGCGCCCAGGTGGTGGGCCTCGTCGGCGTGTGCGGCCGTGGTGTCGTCGTGCGAGGCGAGTGCCACGCCGGTGGCGCGGGCGTAGGCGGCGAACCAGTCGCGGTTCGGGCCGGCGTGGTCGCGCTGGCGGGCGGGGGCGAGCTGGACCTCGTGGTCGAACTGCGCGTCGGTCCAGCCCTTCTTGCCGGTGTAGTAGGTGCGGGCATGGTCCAGATCCGACCACTGGCGCTGCCCCGGCGTGTGGTCCATCAGCGAGATCAGGCCCAGCCGGGCGTGGTGGGCAAAGGGCTCGAACAGCGCGCGGGCGTTGCTGGCCGGCAGCTCGCAGCGGGCGTGGATGCGGTGGTCGGCGCGCAGCACGCCAGCGGCTTCCAGCGCATCGAGCACGGGCAGCAATTCGCCCTGGTTCTGCGAGCGGAAGCCCTGGTGGTAAGGATCGCCGACGCCGATCGCGTCGAACACCGTCGTGATGCCGGCGCAGGCCACCTCGGCGTCATGGGCCTGCACGGCGCCCCACATCGGGAAGCACACCTTGGGGCGCGGCATGACGTGGCGCTCCAGATTGTCCGTATGCAGCTCCACCAGGCCCGGCAGGAGGTAGTCACCGTCCAGATCGATCGCCGACGGCAGCCCCGAGGGCGCGCGGTCGAGATCGGCGATGCGACCCTCCCGCAACACCACCGTGCCCGTCACCACCTCCCCTGGCAGCACCAGCCGCGCGCGGGTCATCACCTGTTCTTGTCGCATGGGCAGGAGTTTGCACTGGCGAGATTGCCCCCCGATGTGCAGTGTTCACAACGGGGGGGCGTCTGGTGGTCGCCAGGGCGGCCCCACGGACTGAAAGCGGAAAACTTGGTGTGCCGGACTGCACGAAACCGGCTGGAACCCTGTAGGCTATGCCACAGCCGAATGCCCGCCATTTCTTCTTCATGAGCGCCCGATACGCGATTTATCTCACCCCACCCGCCGACCACCCCTTGTGGCAAGCCGGATGCACCTGGCTGGGCCGTGACCCGTCCAGCGACCTCGCCCCCTCCCCGCCGGCGCGCAGAGGCACGCCCTGGCGTTACGGCTTCCATGCCACGCTGAAGCCGCCGATGCGGCTGGCCGAGGGCACGTCGATGCAGGGACTGCACGCCGCGCTGTGTGTGCTGAGCCGGCAGATCCATGCCTTCGACATGCCGGAGCTGGAGGTCGGCACACTGGCGGACTTCATCGTGCTGCAGCCGGCCGAGCCGCTCGCGCCCGACCATCAGCTCCACCAGCTGGCCGACACCTGCGTGCGCGATCTCGACAGCTTCCGCGACCCGCCCACCGCCGCCGACCTGCAGCGCCTGCAAAGCCGGCGCGTGCTCGACGCGCGCCAGTCCGAGATGCTGGTGCGTTGGGGCTATCCGCACGTGCTGGAGTGCTGGATCTTCCACTGCACGCTCAGCGACTCGGTGGCCGACGACGGCGAGCGCCAGGTCTGGCTCGATCTGGCGCGCACCTTCTTCTCGCCCGCGCTGGAGCGCCCGTGGCGCTGCGACGCGCTGAGCCTGTACGTCGAGCCCAGCGCCGGCGCACCGATGCAGCTGCTGCGGCGCTACCCGCTCAAGGGCTGAACGCCGGAACACCGGCGTCCCACCGATCAGCTTCAGAAGTTGATGCCGACCTTGGCGCCGAAGGTCAGTGGGTCGTAGTCCACGCCGCTGCGCGAGGTGGTCGCGTGGTAGCGGATGTCGAAGCCGGTGTAGAGCGCACCCGCCCGGTAGTTCATGCCCGCCGCGGCGCCCACGCCCAGCAGCGTGCGGTCATTGCCCGGCGTGCTGACCTGGAAGGCGCCCACGCTCGGGCCGACACCGGCGGACAGGCCATCGCCCAGCGGCACCGTGTAGCGCGGCGACACCTCGAAGCCGGTCGCCGAGGTGCCGTTCTTGCTCGAATGCGTCAGGTTCAGGTGACTGCGGATGCGCTGGTCCGGCGTCTGCACCAGGCCGCAATTGAAGTTCAGGTCCAGACCCCAGGCGTTGGCGTCCGGGCCGGTGCCGGGGCCGATGCGGCTGCCGGTCAGGGCCAACGAGGCGTCGGGCTTCCAGGCCGGGTTGTTGAAGGCCGGTAGCCACTGCCAGCCGTCGGCGGCGTGGGCGGCGGGTGCCGCCAGGGCGGACAGCGCCAGGGTGAGGGCGGTGACGGCGAGTGCGGTGGTTTTTTGCATGGTGTCGGGGTCAGTGGAAAGACGGTCCGACTGTAGGGCAGTTCCACAGTTCCCCGACTGATCTGCATCACCCCGCCCGTGCTCAGCAAGCCTTCAGCCGGCCCGGAGGTCAGGCCGGCTCCGCCACCCGCATCTGGGCCCGGCCTGCGGCGGTGGCAAACCAGCGCGGCCGGCCATCGCTGCCCGCCAGCGGCAGCGCCCAGGCCTTCTGTTGCAGGTGCCCGAGCACGGTGAACACGGTGGCCTCGTCCAGCCGGCTGTCCTGCGCCAGTCCGGCGACGGTGCGCAGCGCGACATCGCCTTCGGTCAGGGCCAGCAGGACCAGCTTTTCCTGCGCCAGGGCGGGCGGTGTGCCCAGCCCGGCGCCGCTCGGCGGGCCGGAGCGCTGGCGCGGGGCGGGGTCTTCCGCGGTGTCGACGCTGGCCGGCTCTTCCGCGACCTGCGCGCGGGCGAGGGCCTGCGCGGTCTCGGCGTCGGACTGGGCGGTCAGCGCCGCTTCGGTGGCATCGGTGGCGCGCTGGCGGGCCTGCTCGGCGGTGGCGGTGGCGGCGTCGGCCTGGGCGCGGGCGTCGCGCACCTCGCGCATCAGCCGCTCGGTCAGCGAGCCGATGAAGGCCCGCGACGACACCGCGGCCACCAGACAGAAGCCCGCCAGGTTCAGCAGCAGCACCGGATTGCCCGCCTGGCCTGCCGTGCCGCGGATCTTGTCGATCAGGTCGGCCGAGATCATCGCCAGGAACAGCGGCACCATGAAGGCCGCCGTGATGCCGATGACCACGTGTTTCCACCACGCCAGCCGCGCCGTCTCGGGCGCCTCGGACAGGAAGCCGTTCACCAGGCCGCCCAGGGCGCCTGAGAGGAGCATCACCTCGGTGATGACGAGCAGATCGGTTGGCATGTGTGTGTTCCCCCGGTTGGTGTGGTCGTGCTGGCGTGCCAGAGGTGACAGCGTAGGGGGCGATGGTTCAGTTTGTCCAGTTCCGGCTGAGCGGACGCCAGGGTTCCCGCAAGACGGCGGCGATCTGGGTGTCGCGCGGGTGGGCCAGGGGATCGGCCACGCCGAGTGCGGCAGGGGCAGCGCCGGGCCGGTAGACGAAGGTGCCGAAGAGCTGGTCCCACACCGACAGCACGGCGCCGTAGTTGCCCGCCTCGGCCGGGTCGGCGCTGTGGTGGTAGCGGTGCAGCTCGGTGCCGACCAGCAGATGGTTCAGCGGGCCGACCCGGCTGTCCACGTTGAAATGCGACACCAGTCCCTGGAAGCCCGTGACCACGCCCGCGACGAACACCGCTTCGGGTGCGAAGCCCAGCCAGTAGGGCGGCAGCGCCAGCAGCGCCCGCACGAGGACCGCGTTCAGCGGATGGCCGATCGCGTGCATCAGCACGTAGACCTGCTGCGGCAGGTGGTGCGCCACATGCACGCGCCACAGGAACTGCCCGAGGCGGCTGCGGCTTTCGTGGCTGTAGCGGTGGACGGCGTACCAGAGCCCGTCGGTGAGCAGCAGCGACACGCCCACCGCCGGCAGCAGCGGCCAACCGGCCAGCGCCTGACCGCGCGTGAGGGCGAGCTGGGTGGCGAGCCACGTCGCCACCCACTGCGTCGCCCCGAGCGTCGCAGCGCCCAGCAGCAGGAAGGGCAGGTCGCGCCGCAGGAACCGCGGGCGGGTCATGCGCCAGTCGTCGCGCAGCGCGTGCCGCGACTCGACCAGCGCCAGCACGCCGACCATGCCCGCGAGGTAGGCGCCGTAGTGCCGGCCCAGCGTGCCGGGCGGACCGCCAAGTGCATGGGCCAGGTAGGCCAGCGTGGCCAGCGCCAGCGCCGGGTAGAGCAGCCAGCGCACGGCCAGGGCGGGCAGGCCGGGCGGGCGGGCTGGATGAGGTGGAAGGGGCGGTCGGTAACGTCATCGCGGCAGGTGGACAGCGTGTCCAATAATGGGGAGGTGTCCACCATGGTCGCGGCCAGCCGCGTGCAGTGCCAGATCACCAGACCTGCCTGGGTCCAGAACCGGACACGTCCCGCCCGCGTGTCCAGCATCGCCTCCGGTATCGCCCCATGTCTGTCCCTGAACCCGTGCCTGCCCGTCCCGATCGCCGTGTCCGCCGCACCCGCGAGGCGCTGCGCGACGCTCTGCTGGCGCTGCTGGTCGAGCGTGGCTGGGACGACATCGACGTGCAGGCCCTGTGCGCGCGCGCCGACATCGGCCGCTCCACCTTCTACCTGCACTTTCCCAACAAGGAGGCGCTGCTGCGCGGCAGCCTCGCCGATCTGCGGGAGGCCCTGCGGGCGCGTGCCTCAGGACCGCAGCCGGGGACCGCCGGGGCTGCTGTGCCGCTCGCCTTCCTGGGGGGACTGATCGCCCATGTGCACGAGCAGCAGCAGGTGTTCCGGGCGCTGCTCGGGCGGCGTTCCGGGCAGATCGTGCAGGAACGCTTCCGCGAGATGCTGGTGGAACTGGTCGAGCAGGACCTGGACCTTTCCCCCGACGCCGACTGGCCGGCCCGCGCCGGGGCGCATTGCCTGGCCGGCGCGCTGTTCCAGTTGCTCGTCTGGTGGCTGGGCAGCGTGCCGGGCCGGTCGCCGCAGGAGGTCGAGGCGCTGTTCCGCCGCTTCAGTGCGGGTGCCGGTGGTGCGCATCCGGGAAATGCGCGTGGGCATGGGTGAGCGGCTCGTGGCGGTGCCAGTGGGTGTGGCGCTCGCCGGGTGGGGTGTCGGCGTCGTGGGGGTGCTGGTGGTGTTCGTCGTGGACGTGGGCGTGGCGGTGTTCGAGCGGGGTGTGGGTGTGGAGGTGGCCGTGCTGCTCGGTGACGTGCAGCCACACGCCCAGCGCCATCAGCGCCCCGCCCAGCAGCAGCGGCACCGTGACCGGCTCGCCCAGTAGCGCCACCGACAAGGCCGCGCCGAAGAAGGGCGCGACCGAAAAATAGGCGCCCGTGCGCGCCGTGCCGAGCGCACGCAGCGCCACCACGAACAGCACGAGGCTCACGCCATAGGCCAGCAGCCCGAGCAGGCCTGCCGCTGCGGCCACGCCGACGCCCGGCCACGCCGCACCCGTCTGCCACGCCAGCAGCAGGTTCACGCTGCCCGCGGCCAGCCCCTTGGCCATCGCGATGAAGGAAGCGTCCGTGAGCGACACCTTGCGCGTCAGGTTGTTGTCCACCGCCCAGCACGCACAGGCGCCCAGCACCAGCGCCGCCGGCCCGATCCCGCCGAACCCGGAGGCATCCCCGCCCGCCAGCACGACCGCCCCCGCCACGATCGCCACCATGCCCAGCACGATGCGCCGGTCCGCGTTCTCGCGGAACACGACCCAGGCGATCACCGCCGTCAGCACCGCCTCGGCGTTGAGCAGCAGCGAGGCGCCGGACGCGGGCATCTGCGCGAGGCCCTGCATCAGCAGCACCGGCGCGACCACCCCGCCCGAGAGGATCGCCAGCGCCAGCCAGCCCGCCTCGCCCTTGGGCATGTGCACGGCGGGTGCGCGGGTGATGAGCCGCCACAGCAGCAGGCCGAGGCCCGAGCCGGCGTAGAGCAGGCCGGCCATCAGCCACGGGGAGGATTGCGCCAGCAGCAGTTTGGCGAGGGGGGCGCTGGCGCCGAAGAGGGCGGCGGCGGCGAGGGCCTGGAGGATGGCGGGGGAGGTGGTCATGGGGCGATTCTCGATTGCATCGCCGCTGCCAGCGAGCGCCACGCTCGGCTGACCGCCGTGTGTTCCGCCATTTCCGCCCAGAACTGCTGCGCCCAGGCGCGAGCCGGCGCGCAGCCCAGCGCTGCCGCATCCGGCGCGAACGGCAGCAGGTCCAGGTCACCCCGCATCACGTCCGGCCTCCAGCGCATCGGCAGCATGTCGTACAGCGGCGCCAGCGTGAACCGGCCCGCCGCGATGTCCTCGCGGGCGACGCACAGGCTCAGGTTGCCGAAGTGCATGTCGGTGTTGCCGATCAGGCGGCCGAAGTGCAGCAGTTGCTCGGCCTGCGCCGGCAGTTCGGGCGGGACGCGGCGCTGGCGGGCGAGTTCGGCGAGGGTGGCGGCCCAGTGCTGGCGCGGGCCGGCGACGAAGGCTTGATGCACGGCGTCGAGCGCCACGACGTGGGTGCGGCCGAGCGGAGCGCCGGTGGTCGCGGGGGGCAGACGGTCGAAGCGCTGCGAGACGAGGCAGGTGCGGCGCGGGGTGCGGAGGGCCTCGGTGTTCGCCACCGGGATGCCCTGATCGCCGAGCAGCCGCAGCGCCAGCGCCTCGGCGTGCAGCAGGTCGCTCCAGCGCTCGCCGAAGGGCGTGCCGTGTGGCGGGCTGAACTTGACCAGCTCGGCGCCCTGGCCGTCGGCGCGGCGGCAGAGGAACTTGGCCTGCTCGCCGCCCGCGGAGGAGCCGGCGGGCAGCGTGGCGGCGACATCGGTAGCGAGGGTGTCGTAGGCGGCGGCGCGGGCGGTCGGGTCGGCGGTGTCCACGGTGACGGGCTGTGCTGCCTGCGCCAGCGCGTCGCCGAGCACGAGCGCGCCCGGTGCGTCCGGCAGCCGGGTCGCGGCGAACAGCACCTGCGCGATCGTCCAGCGCTCGGGGTTGGTGTCGAAGCCGAGTGCGCCGCACTGCTGGCCGAGCAGGCGGCCGAGGAAGCCCTGCGCCCGCAGCGGGGCGAGGAACCAGGGGAGTTCGTTGGGGGCGGTGAGGAGGTCGATGCCCGGTGCGGCCACATGGACCCGGTCGCCGTGCAGCAGCGTCAGCGTGCCCCAGGGGCTGGCGGTGCCGTCGGCGCCGACCCAGTGCAGCGGCTGGCGGGGTGACAGGCCGAGGATGGGCTGCGGTACGGCGTAGCGGGTGGTGCGGCCGGCGCCGAGCGTGACGACCTGCGGGCCGAGGTCGCGCAGCAGGCGGGAGACGGTGGGCTGGCTCTTGGCGAGCAGGGATTGCAGCTCGGGGGAGGTGAGCGGGCCGAGGCGCTGGAGGTGGGTGAGGAGGGCGTCGGTTGGCATGTGGTGAATAGTAGATGAATAGATAAAACGTTTTCTGATGCAGCCGTGCGGTCGACCCTGAATTGACAGACAGAGGGGACTGGCGGAAAGTCAGCGCGGTTGACAGAAGACGAGCATCGGGGAGGAAACGTGGCGCAGAACGGGGCGGGACAGCCGATCTTCATCAGTTATCGGCGGGCGGATCGACATCAATTCGCCGAGCCTTTTTTTGACCATCTGGCGGATTGGTTCGGCCCGGACGTGGTGTTCCTCGACCGCAAGGACATTGACCTTGGTGCGGCATTTCCGGACGAACTGGACCATGCGATCCGGTCTGCGAAGGTGGTTCTGGTGCTCATCACGCCGCAGTGGTTGCCGGAACTGAACCGCCGCAAGAACGGTGCTGACGTCGACTATGTGCGTCGTGAGGTCAGGCTGGCGCTGGAACTTGCCGCCCTCGACAGGACGCGGCTCATCGTGCCCGTTGTCTGGCAGACCTCGATGATGTCCCGATCGGACCTGCCGGACGATGTGGCGGACATCGTCGAACGCAATGCCGCCGTGCTGCCTGTGGCCTCGACGGGTCAGCCTTCGGACTGGGGTGACACCGTCCTCAAGCTGCGCTGGAAGATTGCCGAGGTGACCGGACTGCTGCCGGCGCCCAAGGTGGCTGATGCGATTGTCTGGAATGACGCAAGAGAGCGTCTCAAGGGTGTGCTGGAGCGCCCGCACATGCGGACCCTGGTCGATGCCGGATGGGGGCCGGATCCGCTGGGCAGCCATGATCATGGGCGCCTGGTGAAAGTGCTGGCTGACCTGCTGAAGGCGCTCAAGGTGGCGCGATCGACCTGGGCATTGGTACCAGGGTCACTGGCAGAGGCGCACGCCCGGAGCGCGGGTTGCCTGGAAGCCCTGTCCATCCCATGCAGTCTGTTCATCAACCGCCGGGTGGCGCGGCACTGGCGTGACCTGCAGGACTCGCCTGGTGCAGTCCCGGTCCAGTATGCGGGGACCGCTGCGCTGGTGCATTCCTCCGCGATGGCCTGGCCAATCCGCCTGTGTTCCGAATGGAGCGAGCGCGATGGTTTCAGGATGGAACGTGCATTGGACATCGGCTTGCCGGACGTCGGCATCGGCAAGCATCGGCAAGCGGATGTGCACGCCACGCTCTGGAAAGCCCGGAACGCCACGCCGTATCCGACGCCAGGAGAGCCGCTGGACAAGGGACGACTTCAAGCTCTGCGTGACGAACTCGACATCAGCGCGATGGCAGATGAGCCCTTCCTGCTGACCGGTGTGATCGGGCCGGGCCGGGACGCGTTCCTGGAGTTTGTTGCGCTGGGTGCTGAACTCGGTATCCCGGCCATCGGCCGCATCGATCCGTCGGGCGTGCCAGAGGCCGACAGCGGTGTGTTGCACCATCGTGAATCCCGGCTGGGAGCTGCCATCAAGCTCTGCCTCGAAGAAATCAGGAAATTGCCATGACCCCGACCATTCCCGACTATCCGAGCGACAAGCCGATCGAGATCCTAGAACAGGGCACGTGGCCCGCGAGCGTGCACCTGCTGAAATCCGAGACGGTGGCGGCATTGCGCGCCGCGGAAGCTGTGGGCCGACCGCTGCTGGTCCGGGGTCTGCCGGGCGTTGGCAAGAGTCAGACGGCACGGGCAGCGGCGGCGCATACCGGGCGGCCCTTTCTCTCGGTGGTGATTGACGGCCGCACCGAGCCGCAGGACCTGATGTGGCGGGTCGATGCCATCAAGCGCCTGTCGGATGCGCAGGCCCACCGCGCCCAGGCTGAGATGCATTACGTGCAGCCGCAGGTGCTGTGGTGGGCCTACCAGTGGAGCAGCGCCCACCAGCAAACTGTTGGCCAGTGCCAGTTGCCGCCGCCACACGTTCCCCCGGCGGGATGGGATGCCGAACATGGACGTGCCGTGCTGCTGATCGACGAGATCGACAAGGCGGACCCGGATCTGCCGAACGCGCTGCTCGATGTGCTGGCCAACAAGGGGTTCACGCCGCCCTTTGCAGGTGCAGGACCGGTGCGCTGCACGGACCGCACGCGACCGCTTATCGTCATCACCACCAACGAAGAGCGCGAGCTGCCCGCTGCATTTCTGCGGCGCTGCCTGTCGATCACGCTGGAGTTGCCGGGGAGCGAAGCCGAACTGCGTGCCGAGCTGGTCCGGCTCGGCACACAGCATCAGACGCATCTGGTGAAACTTGGCCGTTGGCCAGGCACCTGCCGATTGCTGGAAGACGCTGCCGATCGGGTGATCGCCGCCCGGAAGGATGCCGTCCAGCGGGGTGACTACCTGCCCGGTACCTCTGAATACCTGGATCTGATTGGCGCGCTGGCGACCTTGTATCCGGATGACCAGGTGAAGCAGCAGCAGCAACTCGATCTGCTGACCCGTTTCATCCGCAAGTCGCGTCACGCGGGCTGAGTTCCATGAACGCGTCTGCCATCGGCTGGGGCGATCTGCTGCGGGCGTTTGCAGCGTTGCCCGAGGCAGACCATGAGGCCGCGGCGCAGGCGCTGGGCTTCGAGCGTGCAGGGCGTGCTCTGGCGCTGCCGCCGCCGACATTGCCACCAGCACCGCCGCCAGCCTCGCCTCCGCCTCCGTCTCTGTTGCCGCCTGCGGCGCCGCGCTCGGTGGCGACTGCGCCCAGGCAGACGTTCTGGCGTGTGGCATCTGACGTGTCCGATCCGACTGCGCAGGCGACGGCACCGAACTGGTTCACGCAGATGGACACGCCGGGATTCGAGGACTTCGAGGGTGAACTTGGCGTCGCCGCTCCACTGGTACCTCCCCTGGTGACGAAAGGGCGACTGGCGTCGTTCCTGAGACGGCAGTTGGTCCAATTGCGTTGCACCTCGGAGCCCGATGTGGCACGCCTGCTGCGGCTGCTGTCACGACAGTTGCCGATCCGCCGCTGGCCGATGCGCGAGCGGGCGGCCTGGCCAGCGCAGGTGCGGGTGTTGTTTGATTCCAGCCGTGCCTTGCAGCCGCTGGACGACGATTTGCGTGGTGTGGTGGAGGAACTGCACAAGACTCTGGGCCAGCGCCTGCAGCTTGTGATGAGCGATCGCCGCCGACTGGAGTTGCCGCATGACGGGCGCACTGCGGTGGTGGTCCTCGGCGATGCGGGCCTGAGCCGTTGTGCGCTGTCGGAGTCGGATTACGGGACAACCCTTGCGCACTGGGCCGACTTTGGGCGTCGCATCGAGCGGGCGGGCGGTCGCAAGGCCCTGTTGCTGGCGCCCTTGCCACGCCGGATGGTGCGTCGGGAGATGGCTGAAGCGTTCGACATCGCCTTGCTGTCGGACGATGGATTCCCGATGCGTCTGATTCGACGCAGTGGCTGGCCGGATCGACAGGTTCCGGTCCGTGGCTGTGATGCCGAGGTGCTGCGGGCCGCCTTGTTCGGCCATCCTTGCGTGACCCCGCCGGTGCTGCGCGCCTTGCGGCGGACCTTGTCCCGCCATGGGGTGCATCTGGACATGGCCAGTGAACTGGCGGTCTGGCACGACCCGTTCATCAGCGCGAGTGCCACCGCGTGCACGTTGTTGTCCGAGAGGCGAGACGCCGTGCGCCAGCAGTTTCTGGCGCTGCCATCTGCACTGCGTTTCGCAGCGGTTGGCGTTCTGTGGACGCACCTGCAATCCGCGTCACCGCTGGTGCGTGCTGAATATGCGCGCTGGGTGGCCCCCGAACTGCCGGAAGGGCACGCACTGACACGGGCGCTGAAGGCAGGTCTTGAGGCGGCTGATCTGCTGGCGCGCCGGATGTGTGTGGCCATCGCCCGCGGGGCCCCCGGCCTTTCTCGTGACCTGTCGGCCTACCTCTCGCGGTTGGGCGCCCGGAGTCTGGCCCTGGTTGAACAGGATGGTGATGCCTTGCAGACGGCCTGGTTGCTGGCCCATCGGGATGCACTTCAGCGCCAGACAACGCGTCTGCCCGCAGGCCTCAACCTCGCCGCACAGTCATGGCTGCTTGCCGGCAATGACACCCGTCCGATGGCCTTGCTGCTGGAGCAGTCGCCACCCGCGCAGCCCGGGGCCCCGGGCCTGATGCAGCTCAGGTTGGCTGCGCAGGGGTCTGATGGAACGGGCGTCTGTCTCGCGACGGATCTGCCCGGCATGGCCTATTGGTCGATCACCCGGCATGTGGCGCAGCCGCCCGAGGCCATGCAGTTGGGCGGGGTCATCGGCGCAGCTGTGCGCCATGTGGGGGGCGATGCGAGCCGCGCCAAGGCGCTGGTGGGCCAGTTGCTGCGCGATGGCACGCTTGCGCAGGGACTGAGCAAGACGGTGGCCGCGGGGTTGGGCCTTGCATTGCACAAGGCCTTGATGGGTGGCGACGCCGAGCACCAGTCAGGGTGGCGGCAGTGGCTGGCGCCGGTCGGCGCGGCGCTTGGGGTTTCGCTTCTGGACAAGGTGCCCGTGCGGGCACTGGTCGATGGTTTGCTGGCGGCGTTGCCGGAGGTGGTGCTTCGTGACGATGATGCCGGGGTGCGCACGACTGCGGTGCTGACGAGCCAGGAGGCTACCGACCTCGGCATCGGAACGACCTGCCGGGTGGTGGTGGGTGGACGGAGTCTGGAACTGGAGGCGTTCCAGCGACCCGACTGGGCCGAGTCGATCTGGTTCGACCGGGGCGAATGGCACGCTGCACTGCCCGATAGCCGAGAACTGGTCTGGACACCCACCGGGGAGTGCAGCTTTGTCGCGTGTTGGTGGGACGCTGAAAACCGTCGCCAGTGGCGCAGATTTCCAGAGAATTCGTGGGCGACGCGACGCGGGTCGGATGAGTTTGGCAACTGGGCGGAGTTCACCTTGCGTGGGCGACGCGGCCCAGTCACCCAACGCCTGCGCTGGATCCCCCCCGGCGAATTCCTGATGGGTTCCCCCGAATCCGAAAAAGAACGCTCGACCAATGGCGACTACACGGAAATCCAGCACGCCGTTCTGCTGACCCAAGGCTACTGGCTCGCTGACACCGCCTGCACCCAGGAACTCTGGGAAGCGGTGATGGACGAGAATCCAAGCCGCTTCAAGGATGACCCGCAAAACCCGGTCGAGCAGGTGAGCTGGGATGACATCACGCAGAAGTTCCTGCCGCGTTTGAACAAGCTGGTGCCGGGACTGAACCTGACCTTGCCGACGGAGGCGCAATGGGAATACGCCTGCCGGGCGGGGACGACGACGGTGTTTTCGTTTGGCGATCAAATCACGCCGGAACAGGTGAACTACAACGGGAACCATCCGTATGCGGACGGCAAGAAGGGCGAGTACCGGAACAAGACCGTGCCGGTAAAGGAACTGCCCGCGAATCAATGGGGGTTGCACCAGATGCACGGCAACGTGTGGGAGTGGTGCATGGATGAATTTGCTGCGTATCCCGAAGGAACTGTGATAGACCCAGTTATTCATCAAGACAAAATAGAAAGTTGGCAGCGGGTGCTTCGCGGCGGGAGCTGGTTCTACTACGGCAGATACTGCCGCTCCGCTTACCGCTTCGCGCTCGTGCCGGATAACCGGGGCCGCAACTTCGGATTCCGTCTGGCCCGAGGCCTTGCTGACCAGCCAGACCAGCCCAGGCATTTTGGCGAACTCAACCAGAAGAGCAAGAAATGACGGAGCGCCTGTCTTGCTCCCCTCTCCCGCTGGCGGGAGAGGGGCTGGGGGTGAGGGTCTTCGCCCGCCGCCACCTCAGCCCACTGCCACCGCCCTCACCCCCGACCCCTCTCCCGCGAGCGGGCGAGGGGAGAAAGACACTGCCGCGATGCCTGCACTGAATCTGCTCCCACCCGTCATGCCCTTCCGCTGGGCCTGCGCCTACGGCGAAGACCGCACCGGGCTGTGGCAGGCGTTCGAGGTCGCGGGGGTGCGGCAGGTGATGCGGTGGATTCCGCCGGGGGAGTTCCTGATGGGATCACTTGAGAATGAGCCGGAGCGCAATGACAACGAACACCAGCACCGCGTTGTGCTGAATGAAGGCTTCTGGCTCGCGGACACTGCCTGCACACAAGCCTTGTGGACAGCGGTGATGCATACGAATCCGAGCCGGTTTAAGTCCGACCCGCAGAATCCAGTAGAGCAGGTGAGTTGGGACGATATATGCCTGAGATTCTTGCTAAAGATCAATGAAATATCACCCGAGCTGCAATTGGAACTGCCGACCGAAGCGCAGTGGGAATACGCCTGCAGAGCTGGGACGACAACGCCATTTTCGATTGGTACGCAGATCTCTACCGATCAAGTGAACTACAACGGCGATTTCCCATACGCAAACGGACCGAAAGGAATTGGGCGTCAAGGAACGGTGCCAGTGAAGGCATTACATAGAAATCCATGGGGTCTTTACCAGATGCACGGTAACGTGTGGGAGTGGTGTGCCGACAAGTATTCTCGGCAACACTCCGAGCTAGACACAAATGAAGGTCGGCGAAGGTCGCTTCGTGGTGGTAGCTGGGATGATGCCGGCCGTGGCTGCCGCTCAGCAGACCGCTTTGCACATAAACCGGATGGGCGCGGAGATCGCACCGGCTTCCGGCTAGTCCGAGGCGCTTGCTGACCAGCCAGCCAAGTCAGCACAGGAATTTTGGTATTGCCCGCCGGAGGCTGGCGGCGCGAAATTTTGAGCCGAATTCGCCTCAGCCTGCATTCACCGGCACGGCCACCAGCCGCACCCCCAGCGCCGCACAAACCCGGTTGATCGTGTCAAACCGCGGCTGCGCCCCCGGCCGCAGCGCCTTGTAGAGCGCCTCCCGCCCCAGCCCGGAGTCCTTGGCGATCTGCGCCATGCCGCGGGCCTTGGCGATGTGCCCTAGCGCGTCGGCCAGTTCGCCAGCATCTCCTTCGGCCAGCACCACGCTCAGGTACTGCGCCACGGCCTCGTCATCGGTCAGGTAGTCCGCCATGTCGAAGTCGGGCAGGTCAGCGATCTTGGTCATCTTTGTCCTCGTCGTTGGTCAGGGTCACGGCCAGCGCCTGCGCTGCGGCAATGTCGGCTTGCTGGGTGCTCTTGTCTCCGCCGCCCAGCATCACGATCAGCACGCCACCGCGCTGCACGTAGTACATGCGCCAGCCAGGGCCGAAAAACTCGCGCATCTCATGCACACCAGCCCCTACCGGCTTCACGTCGCCCAGGATCCCGCGCTGTGCCCGCTCCAGCCGGCGAGCCAGCCGGATGCGGGTCATGCCGTCACGCAGCGCCCGCATCCAAGCGTCGAACTGCGGTGTGCGTTTGATCGTGTACATGGGTTGAATGTATTCGGTCGAATACAGATGGTCAACTTCAACCCTGCGATGCCCGCCCCTCCCGCCAAGCCGCCTGCTCCAGCGGTCGAATCCAGAACAGCACTGCATTCCCCGGATGCAGCGCGATGAGCATGTCCGATGTGAGGCGGGCGTGGTCGGGTATTCGATGGCCTGTTGGCGGTTCAGGATCCGTGTCGCGTTTCCCGACTATCGCGACAAGTATCGCGACACCTTCAGCCCCGCCCGATCGCCGCATCCCCCGGCAGCAGCGCCAGCGTCAGCGCCGGATCGTCCACGGTGGACTTGGCCAGCAGGTGGCGCAGACGTTCGCGCAGGAAGCCCTCGGGCTGGTTCATCTGGAAGATCGGCGGCAGCGTCGGCTGCGTGAACGCCAGCCGGCGCACCGGCATCGTCAGCGACACCGCGCTGCGGGCGTCCGCCTGCGCGGCATAGACAAACTGGTACTGGCCGGCCTCGCGCGACAGCGTGCCGGCTGGGCCGGTCGGGGTGGTGACGTGCAATGCGTTCATGCCGCCTGCTCCCGCTGCAACTCCTCCAGCGTCGGCCGCCGCGCCACCTGCAGCACCAGCCGCTGCCCGAGCGCCCCCGCGACCAGCGCGTAATAACGACTCGCCACGCGGTCGTCCCCCGCCTCGACCTGGATGACCTTCAGCCGCGGAATGCCGGCGCGCTCGGCCAGCGCCGCCTGGGTCAGGCCGCGCTCGCTGCGCGCTTGACGCAAGGCGGCACCGAGTTGCGCCAAGGGGCTGTTGATGTATCGCTCATGAGACATGGTGATGCCAATGTATCGCATACGATTCCCCCATGCACGCCCGCCCCACCTCCGCCGACTTCCCCCACCACCACCGCGTCACCACCCGCTGGACCGACAACGACTGCTACGGCCACGTCAACAACGCCATCTACTACCAGTACTTCGACAGCGTCATCAACGCCTACCTCATCGCCGAGGGCCAGCTCGACATCCACCGCGGCGATGTGGTCGGTTTCATCGTGCGCTCGGAGTGCGATTTCTTTGCCCCGGTCGCCTACCCGGGCGAGGTGGACATCGGCGTGGCGGTGGTCAAGCTCGGCAACTCCTCGGTGACCTACGAGACCGGCCTGTTCAAGCCGGGCGCGCCGGACGTCTGCGCGGTCGGCCGCATGGTGCATGTGTTCGTGGACACCGCGACGCAGCGCCCGGTGGCCATCCCGGCGTCGATCCGCGCCGCGCTGGCGCAGCTCGTGCGACCGGGTTGAGGCCGGGATGCTCGCGCGTCAGTTGCGGTGGATCGGGCTGGCCGGTGCGCTGGGCGTGGCCGGCTGGGTGGGCTGGTGCCTCCGGCAGGGGCTGGGTCTGGGCGCCACGCTGGGGCCGGTGCTGGCGCTGCTGGGCCTGAACGCGCTGGCCCTCGCGCTGGAGCAGGCGATGGCGGCGGCGGTCCACGGCCAGGATCCGGCGCCTCGGCCGAGCGTGGCGGCGCGGGGCCTGGCCTGGGCGCGCGAGCTGCGGGAATCGACCCTGGTGTTCGGCTGGGCGATGCCCTTCGCCAGCCAGCGCTGGCCGGACACGCCGACCGGGGCGGGCTCGGACGGACGCGGCGTGCTGCTGGTCCACGGCTACCTGTGCAACCGCGGCTTCTGGAACCAGTGGTATCCGCGGCTGCAGGCGCTGGGCGTGCCCTTTGTCGGCGTGAGCCTGGAGCCGGTGTTCTGCTCGATCGACGACTACGCGGACCAGATCGACGCCGCGCTGGTGCAACTCCAGCGCGCCACGGGGCAGGCGCCGCTGGTCGTCTGCCACAGCATGGGCGGCGTGGCGGTGCGGGCGTGGCGGCGGTCGCGGCTGCTGCGCGGCGAGGACGCTGCGGCGACGGACGCGCGCGTCCACCACGTCCTGACGCTCGGCACGCCGCACCGCGGCACCTGGCTCGCCCGCTTCGGGCAGCGGCCCAACGCGATCCAGATGCGCCGGAACAGCCCGTGGCTGCAGGTGCTGGCGGCCAGCGAATCGGCGGCGTGGCGGGCGCGGTTCACCTGCGTCTGGAGCGCGTGCGACAACGTCACCTTCCCGCCACGCTGCGCGACGCTGGACGGCGCAGCATCCGTCCACCAGCCCGGCCGCGGCCACCAGGACCTGCTCGATGATCCGGCCGTCTTCACGCGGGCGCTGGCCTTGCGCGGCACCGGGTCAACGTGAGGCGCGGTGGGCCGTTGATTCCCGAGACATTCATGTCGTGACGGGAATTCTGATGCTGATGCGCAATGTGGTTCGGGCCGGTTCGCTGGTATTGCTGGTGGCTGCAACGACGGGGTGCTGCGTGATGTCGCCTGTGCTCAGCGTCTGCGGGCCGGGCGGTGGATATGGTGGGCGTGGGGGTGGACACGGCGGCGGGCATGGCGGCGGACACGGCGGTGGGCACGGCGGTGGACGCCACCACCTGCTCGGTGCCGCGCCGCAGCCGGTGTCGGATGTCGCCGCCGTGGCCTCGGTCGAAACCGTGGCGCTGTCGTCGATGTACGTGGCGACGGACGCGGACGCTGCACCCGTCGAGCGCTGAGCACTGCGGCTGTTCAGTCCGAGTCGGGCAGCAGCCGCGTCACCGCGGCGCTGGCGAGTTCGCTGATGCGCATCAGGATGTCGGTGCCCATCTCGGGCGTGTAGCGCGTCGGGTCGGGTGAGCCCAGCACCAGCATCCCGAAGGCCGGCCCCGTGTAGCTGCGCCGCAGCGGCAACAGCGCCAGCGAGGCCACCGCCGAGGGATGGCCGAGCCAGCGCACCGCCTCGAAGGTGGTGTTGACGCCGCAATACGGCGTGCGCAGGCTGGAGGCGAAGCGCTTCAGCTCCGGCCCGACGCTGCGTGCCACCGGTTCATCGGCAAACGCGGGCGCAACGTCCCACAGCCGCATGGCGACCTGCGGGATGCGGAACTGCTCCTGCAGATCGACCACCAGCATGTCGGGCAGGTCGCGCGGATCGTTGACCAGCATCAGCGCGCAGATCCACTGGTGCAGGCGGTCGGTCAGCGCGGCGTTGTCCTGGCCGTTGCGGATCATGTCCATCAGCCGCCGCTCCAGACCGCGGATGCGCTCGCGCAGCATCTCCATCTGGCGCTGCTGCAGCGACACCGCGCGCGGGCCGTGCGGATTGGCCAGCTCGACGTGCGCGAGCAACTCGGCGTGGCGTTCGAAAAAGCCAGGTGTGCGCGCCAGATAACTGGCGATGTCGATTTCGGATAGGCCCTGCGTGCTCATGGGCAGCAGGGTATC
Organism: uncultured Sphaerotilus sp.; assembly: GCF_963924895.1. Classification (NCBI taxonomy): domain Bacteria; kingdom Pseudomonadati; phylum Pseudomonadota; class Betaproteobacteria; order Burkholderiales; family Sphaerotilaceae; genus Sphaerotilus; species uncultured Sphaerotilus sp. Next base: position 12,902 of record NZ_CAWURG010000065.1, on the reverse strand, counting down.
GCAGGGTTTCCGGCCGATCCTGAGGAAAAGGCAGGCAGGCACCCGCCTTCATCGCCGGATTCAAGCGATCCGGAAATTTCAGTCCGGGAACGCCACGGTGCCTTCGAACACGGTCACGGCCGGCCCGGTCATGCGCACGCTGTGGCCGAGGCCGTCCCAGGCGATGGTGAGCCGCCCGCCGCGGGTGTCCACGTCGACCACCGCGTCCAGCCAGCCCAGCCGGATGCCGGCGACCACCGCCGCACACGCCCCGGTTCCGCAGGCCAGCGTTTCGCCCGCGCCGCGTTCGTACACGCGCAGCCGGACATGGCCACGGTCGACGACCTGCAGGAAGCCGGCGTTGACCTTGCGCGGAAAGCTGGCGTGCGCCTCGACCCACGGACCGACCGTGGCGACCGGCGCGGTGTCCACGTCCTCGACGCGCTGCACGGCGTGCGGGTTGCCCATCGACACGGCAGCGACCTCGACCACCTGTGCGGGATCGGCCGGGTTCGCCAGCGGCCAGAGTTCGAAGCCGTTGAGCAGCCGCGGCGTCAACCCGGTGGGTTCGAACGGGATCTGCGCGGGCGCGAAGATCGGCTGGTTCATGTCCACGGTGACGCGGCCGTCCAGCGTCATCTCCAGCACGATGCGGTTGTTCATCGTCTCGACGCGCACCGTGTCGCGGTCCGTCAGCCCGTGGTCGCGCACATAGCGCATGAAGCAGCGTGCGCCATTGCCGCAGTGCTCGACCTCCTCGCCGGTCGCGCCGTTGAAGATCCGGTAGCGGAAATCCGCATCGTCGGCGCGGGCCGGCTCGACCACGAGGATCTGGTCGGCGCCGATGCCGAAGCGCCGGTCGCCGAGGAAGCGCAGATCGGCTTCGCTCAGGTCGAGCGGCGCGCGGGTGGCGTCCAGCACGACGAAGTCGTTGCCGAGGCCGTGCATCTTGGTGAAGGGGAGGGGCGGGCGGGTGGTCATGGGGGAATTATCGCGCCCGTCCTTGCGCGTCGTCTTTCTGCAGCACCGCCTCTGTGTACCGCAGGAACTCCCCCAGATGCCGCGTGATCACCTCGACCGTTTCGGGCCACAGCAAGGCCAAGTCATCGCGGATCGCCTTGTCTTTGAACCGCACGACATGCTGAAGGTTGTCGGCCAGCTCTGCGTCTATCCAGCCGCCGTCCCGCAACACGTTGAACACGTCGCAAAGGTCGTGGGGTTCGCCAAGTTGCATCTTCCAGCCAACGTAGCGACCCAGGTCGAGCGCCGAACTGCAGGCGCGCACGATGTTCATGATGGCCGCATCCTGGCGTGTGATGTCCGCGGCGAACGTGTCGGGATTGCTGGCGTATTCCTCGCGTGCCCGGGCCACGCAGCGTGTGATGCGCGAACCCAGTTGAAGCAGAACGGCGCGCTCCATGGTCAATACAGCCCCGCCTCCCCAGGCGGCCGCGTCTTGAACCGCTTGTGCACCCACAGGTACTGCTCCGGCATCTTGCGCACCTCCTCCTCGATCCAGCGGTTGATGCGCGCGGTGTCGGCTTCGGCATCCGCGGTGGGGAAGTCGGGCCACGGGTCGAGCACGCGCAGGCGCCAGCCGGCACCGCCCGGCAGCATCTCGCCCACCACCGGTTGCACGGTCATGTTCAGCAGGTGCGCCATGCGCGACGGCGCCAGCAGCGTCGCCGCCGGCACGCCGAAGAAGGGCACGAAGGCCGCGTCCCGGGCGCCGAAGTCCATGTCCGGCAGGTTGAAGAACGCATCCCCGCGCTTGATCGCTCGCATCAGCGCCCGCGCACCTTCCTGCCGCGCATAGACCTCGACCCCGCCGAAGCGCAGCCGGCCGCGGCGCACGGCAGCGTCGAAGACCGGGTTGCTCTGGGCCTGGTAGATCGAGCCGGCGTGGCGCGTCTGGCTGAGCAGCAGGCCGATGCCGACCGCGTCCAGTGCCAGGAAGTGCGGCACGAGCCACATCACCGGGCGGTCGCTGCGCTCGGCGAGCTTCACGTCGCCTTCGACCTGGATCAGCCGCTGCAGCCGCTCGCGCGAGGCGTACCAGAGCACGCCGCGCTCCAGGAAGCTGCGGCCCAACCAGCCGAAGTGGGCGCGGGCGATGGCCTCGCGCTCGGCGAGGGGCTTCTCGGGCATGCAGAGTTCGAGGTTGCGTAGCGCGATGCGCCGGCGCGATTTGCCGAACTTCCACAGCAGTGCACCCAGCCCCAGGCCGAGCCGGTGTTGCGCGCCCATCGGCAGCCAGTGCAGCAGCCACAGCAGGCCCAGCACCGCATGGGCGCCAGCGCGGGAGAGGAACGATTTCATGCGGGATCGGAGGGCGTCGGTGCAGGGGTGTCGATCGGTCGAGGCGCCTTGTAGCGGTGGTAGCCCCAGAGGTACTGGCCGGGATTCTGGCGGATCAGTGTTTCCATCGCGCGATTGACCACGCCCGCGCCGAGTGCGGCCAACCGGTCGGGGTCCGGCTCGGCGCGTGTGTCGGGCAAGGATTCGGCTGGCTGGCGGACGCGGACCACGAAGCCACGCCCGGCCGGCAGCCGCTCGCAGCTCAGCAGCAGCCAGCATGCGCCGGTCTGCGCCACCAGCCGCGTCGCCAGCGTCATCGTGTAAGCCTCGCGGCCGAAGAACGGCGCCCACACGCCCATGCCCTCGGGCGGCACCTGGTCCGGCAGCAGGCCGATCGTGCCGCCCTTGCGCAGCGCTCGGATCATCTGGCGCACCCCGGCCAGCGTGGCCGGCGCCATCTCCAGGCCGGCCCGGTTGCGGGACTGCGCCACCAGATCGCGCAGCCAGGCCTTGCGGGCCGGGCGGTACAGCGCGGTCATCGGATACCGGGCGCCGAAGCGTTCGGCGTAGGCCTGGCCGATGATCTCGAAACAGCCCAGGTGCGGCGTCAGCAGCACCAGCCCGCGGCCCTCGGCCAGTGTTGCCTCCAGCAGATCCACCCCTTCCCAGCGCACCAGATCGCCCAGGCGCTCGTCGGGGCCGCGGCTCCACAGCCAGGGCAGCTCCGCCACCATGCGGCCGGCCGAGGCGATCGCCGGCCGCGCCGTTGGCCACGGCACACCGGCCTGGGCTACGTTGTCACGCAGGCGGCGGCGGTAGGTGGGCGAACCCAGGTAAGCCAGCCAGCCCAGCAGCGCGCCGATGGCGTGCAGCAGTGGCAGGGGCGTGCGTGCGCCCACTCGGAACAGGGTTGAAATCACGATGCTGGGGGCAGGACTAGAATTGAAAGTTCGCCGAGTTAAGGAACAACTTGCGGGGCGACGGGCCGGGGCAGACACCAACATGTCGAATCAGGCACGCTTCTTTCAGATTTCTCAATGAGATGCGCTGAAGTTGACCAAAACCGCTAAAGCGTTCGCCGCAGGCTCCCGAATAGCACGGCGACACGCCCCGATCAGCTTGTCCGACTTCAGGAGTTTATAAGTGGCGAACGATTTCCTCTTCACATCCGAATCCGTCTCGGAAGGTCACCCCGACAAGGTCGCTGACCAGATCTCCGACGCGATCCTCGACGCGATCTTCGAACAGGACCCGCGCAGCCGCGTGGCTGCCGAGACGCTGTGCAACACGGGCCTCGTCGTGCTGGCCGGCGAGATCACGACGAACGCGCACGTCGACTACATCCAGGTCGCCCGCGACACCATCAAGCGCATCGGCTACGACAACACCGAGTACGGCATCGACTACAAGGGCTGCGCGGTGCTGGTGGCCTACGACAAGCAGTCGAACGACATCGCCCAGGGCGTGGACCATGCCTCCGACGACCACCTGAACACCGGTGCCGGCGACCAAGGCCTGATGTTCGGCTACGCCTGCGACGAAACGCCCGAGCTGATGCCTGCGCCGATCTACTACGCGCACCGCCTCGTCGAGCGCCAGGCCCAGCTGCGCAAGGACGGCCGCATGCCCTTCCTGCGCCCGGACGCCAAGGGCCAGGTGACGATGCGCTACGTCGACGGCAAGCCGCACTCGATCGACACCGTCGTGCTCTCGACGCAGCACGACCCGGACCAGAGCGAGACGCAGACGACGATGAAGGCCTCCTTCATCGAGGCGATCCGCGAAGAGCTGATCAAGCCGGTGCTGCCGAAGGAGTGGATCACCGCGGACACCAAGTTCCTGATCAACCCGACCGGCCGCTTCGTCATCGGCGGCCCGCAAGGCGACTGCGGGCTGACCGGCCGCAAGATCATCGTGGACACCTACGGCGGCGCCTGCCCGCACGGCGGCGGCGCGTTCTCGGGCAAGGATCCGACCAAGGTGGACCGCTCAGCGGCCTACGCGGCGCGTTATGTGGCGAAGAACATCGTGGCGGCGGGGCTGGCCAAGCAGTGCCAGATCCAGGTGGCGTACGCGATCGGCGTGGCGCGGCCGATGAACGTGACGGTCTACACCGAAGGCACGGGCGTGATCCCGGACGAGAAGATCGCCGCGCTGGTCAACGAGTTCTTCGACCTGCGTCCGCGCGGGATCATCCAGATGCTGGACCTGCTGCGGCCGATCTATGCGAAGACCGCCGCCTACGGGCACTTCGGGCGGGAGGAGCCGGAGTTCACGTGGGAGCGCACCGACAAGGCCCAACTGCTGCGGGCCGCTGCCGGGCTGTGATGGTCACTTGGTCCTGAATACGCAGGTGCCGACTGATCTGCGGTGGAAATGAAAATGGGCCGCGACTTGCGGCCCATTGGCTTTTCGGGGGACTGGTTTCGGCCATCGCGTGGATGTCAGGCGCGGCAGTCCCGTGTCAAGGTTGTGCCGCGTCCTTGCCTTGGCCGACTGCCCGGGCGCCCCAGAGCAGACCGCGAGGCTGTCCCGCCTGCAGCAAGGTCGAGCTGGTGACGCCGGCAACCCGGTGACCCATGTCGGTCGCGGTGTTCGTGATCTGCTTGAGCACTGCAGTCACCAGCATCACCGCCAAACTCCCTTGACTGTTGGAGCCGCCGTCTTGTGCTCGCGCTGAGCCAGTCCAAAGTAGTGTTCCGGTCTTCAAGTCGACCAGTCGCGCATTGGCCGCCACGGAAGTGACACTATTGAGAACCAGGAACTGGGTACCGAACTGGGTGACATCAATATACAGACCGGCATCCGCACCAAAAATGCTCTGCAATTTCTGCGGCGCCAGTGCTTGGGCTTCCGCGGGTGTCTGGATACCGTTTTCGCGCAGTGTCTCGGCCACCAGCGCGACCGGGATCACGTAGTAGCCCGATTCCGCGAGCGGCATCGTGGCGTGGGACCAAAGGCTGCTGCTTGCGTTGATGTCTGGTGACTGGCTGGTTGGTGGCAGAACCAGAATGGATGCCGGCATGTGCTGCCGGTAGGCGGTGTAGTCGTATGGCGGAGCTTTGGTTGCACAGCCGGCCAAGCCAAGGACACCTGCGATTGCAGTCAACGCCAAGGCGCGGGGGATGGAGGGCATCTTGGTAGGGTTCATGGTTGGATGCCTCATTTCTTGAATTTGGCCAGCAGGAAGTCCATGAATGTCGTCGACTCAGGGAACTGCGTCTTTTCTGCTTGCCACGCCTGCTGTGCCTGGTCGGCCTTGCCGGTCGTCAAGTAGAGAAGACCGAGGTGCGCTTGAAGCCCTGGCGGCAGGCGCCCGTTCTTGGAGCGGGCCTTCTCGATGTCCTCTTCGAGGGATGCGATCTGCTTCTCGGGGCCCTCGGGGGCCCCCTGCAATTGACTGTAGACGGCGGACGTGTATCCACCCCAGGCATACAGCGGCGGTTTCTGGGTTGCACACCCGGCGAGGACTGCTGCAGCCCCGCACATCAGTGTGAGACGGACGAGGAGGGCCGCCGGCATCATTGACCTCCTGGCGTCCAGGCGCCTGCCTGTGCGCCCTTGGCGAGTTTGTCGACGGCCTCCCGAATGGCCATGTCCAGCACCTTGCCGTTCAGCGTTGAGTCGTAGCTGGCGGTACCGCCAAAACCGATCACTTCCCGGTTGGACAGGCTGTATTCGGCCGCGCCCTGGCTCGAATAGACGACTTCGGCGGTTCCGGTCTTGACGACGTTCAAGGTGACCTTGGCATAGGCAATTTGCTGCTTCCCCCGACCGAGTACCCCGAAGAATTGCTGATCGCCGATTTCCTTGCGACCAAACTCCGTGACATCGCCGGTGATCACGTATTGCGCTGCACGGATCGCACTGGCAGCTGCACCCTGATAGCCGCTTTCCTGCTTGATTTCTTGCAGGTTGTCTCGGTCTAGCACACTGAAGCGCTGCGTTTGCTGCAGGTGGGAAATGAGAATGGTCTTGGCTTGGCTGCCCAAACGGTCTACCCCGTCGGAAAATACGCCACGCATGTAGGAAGAGCGGTTGTCGAATTTGCCGATGACGATTGGGTGACGGGGGCCGTTGTATGGCTGTGCAGCAACCGATACCGGCTGTACGTCGATGGCGCGTGAGGATTCGGTGGCGCAGCCAACCAATACGGTAGATGCGGAAATAGCCAGAATGCTGACTAATACCTGACGACGTAGGTTGATTTTCAAGTGAAACTCCCGATGATGAAAACGATTGCGGCACGCGATGCTGCAGGTTTCTTGATTCCCGATGTTCGTCGGGAAAACCGTTGCATTGCGTGCCGAGGACGTTACTTCAGCTTTCGGGAGGGGCTGCCAGTTACCGCCAGGCGATTCGTGCAGTTATTGGCAAATATATTCCGGCGGTGGATGGCTCAGCGCTTCGGTGGCCTGCGTTGCAAGCCACCTTCCGTGGGGGCCGCCTCCCCGCGACGACCTTGCCTTGCCGCGTCGTCGCGACGGGGTCCCGGTCGGTCGTTTCGCAGACCTTCCGGGGGACGGTGTCCTGGCTGGTCCGCCATCGCCGGCCGATTCGCCACCCACTCCGCCATTTCCTTGCGCGCGATCTCCAGCACCCGGTCCAGATCCGCCTCCGGCAGCCCCTTCAGCACGCAGAAGTTCGCCCGCGTGAGCGTGGTCTTCTCGAAGTCGCGCAGCAGTTGCGCGCGGTTGCGGCGCTTCTGCTCCTGCAGTTCCTGCTCTTCGCGCTGCTGGGTCTGGGCGGCGCGTTCCTCGGCGCGGGCCTTGTCGCGGTTGGCGCGTTCGGCCTCGGCTTCCTTGGCGCGGCGCTCCTGGTGCACGGCGCGGCGGCGGTCCAGCTCTTCCTGGGCGATCTGGCGGTGTTCGTCGGTGATCTCGCCGGCGGGCTGGCCGTCGAGGTCGACGCGGTGCTCGGCCTTGGTCAGCGCGATCAGGTAGGCGGTCGTGCCGGTGTGGCGGCGCAGGAACGCCGACATCACCGCCTTGGTGAACACGCCCGGCGCGCGTTCCTTGATGTCGGCCTGGATGCGCAGCTTCAGCGGCTTGGCGACGTTGCCAGCGAACAGGGCGGGGAAGCGGTCCTTGAGCTGGCGGGCGCACTCCGACGGGGTCATCTCGGGCACCTTGACCACGGGTTCGGCCGCGGCCTCGGCCACGGCAGCGTCCGCCACCGGCTCCGTCACGGGCTCGACGGCGGCATCCGCGACGGGCTCGGCGATGGACTCGGCGACGGGCTGTGCAGCCTCTTCAGGGACGATCGGGGTGTCAGACGTGGACATGGGGCGGTGGTCGTTGGGACAGAAAAGGGCTCCATTGTGGCGGCAAGCGACTTACGCCGTCCGCGGCCGCACCTTCGACGCTGCCAGCTTGGCCTGCACCCGCGCCGTTTCCACGTCCGCGTCGTGCACCAGCGCCACGCCCATGCGGCGCTTGACGAAGCTCTCCGGCTTGCCGAACAGGCGGATCTCGGAGTTCGGCACGCGCAGCGCCTCGTCCACGCCGTCGAACACGATGCCCGCCGCGTCGATGCCGCCGTAGATGACCGCGCTGGCACCCGGGCTCTTCAGCGCGGTGCTCACCGGCAGGCCGAGGATGGCGCGGGCGTGCAGCTCGAACTCGTTTTGCCACTGGGTGATCATCGTGACCATGCCGGTGTCGTGCGGGCGCGGGCTGACCTCGCTGAACCAGACCTGCGCGCCCTTGACGAACAGCTCCACGCCGAACAGCCCCTGGCCGCCGAGGTTGTCGGTCACGGCCTTGGCGATGCGGCGGGACTCTTCGAGCGCGGCGGGGTGCATCGGGTGCGGCTGCCAGCTTTCCACGTAGTCGCCGCTGACCTGGACGTGGCCGATCGGGTCGCAGAAGTGGGTCTCGACCTGGCCGTCCGCCCCGAGGGCGCGCACGGTGAGCAGGGTGATCTCGTAGTCGAAGTCGATGAAGCCCTCGACGATGACGCGGCCGTGGCTGACCCGGCCGCCCGCCATCGCGTGGTCCCAGGCCTTGGCCACGTCGGCGGGGCCGTCGATCTTGCTCTGGCCCTTGCCGGAGCTGCTCATCACCGGCTTGACGACGCAGGGGTAGCCGATGCCGGCGTCGATCGCGGCCTGCAGCTCGGCCAGTGAATCGCAGAACTGGTACGGGCTGGTCGGCAGCCCGAGCGTCTCGGCGGCGAGGCGGCGGATGCCCTCGCGGTCCATCGTCAGCCGTGCGGCGCGGGCGGTGGGGATGACGCGCACGACACCTTCCGCTTCCAGCGCTTCGAGCGTCTGCGTGGCGATGGCCTCGATCTCGGGCACGACGAAATCCGGGCGCTCGGCCTCGATCAGCGCACGCAGCGCGGCGGGGTCGCTCATCGCGATGGTGCGGGCGTGGTGCGCGACCTGCTGGCCGGGGGCGTTCTCGTAGCGGTCGACGGCGATGGTCTCGACGCCCAGGCGCTGCAGCGCGATCAGGACTTCCTTGCCGAGTTCACCGCTGCCGAGCAGCATGACGCGGGTGGCGTTCGGGGAATGGGGGGTACCGAGTGCTTGCATGGTGGGTGTCCGGGGCGGGCAGCGCAGATGAACAAACCCTGATTGTCGCTGCCAGACAGCCGGTTGGCGCCCTCTCAGGGTTTGCCCAAACAGGCGGGAATTGACGGGGCGCAAGGACGGCGGCGCGCCGGGTTTCCATCATGGTGTCACCGCACCAGGATGATGTCCGAGGAGTCCCCATGACTGTCAAGAAGCGCGCCGACGCCGCCGTTCCCGCCCCCCGCCGCCGCGCGCCGCGCAAGTCCGCCGCGCTGGTGCCCACCCCGGTGGTGATGGCCGACAAGTCCGTGCCGATCACGGCGGCGCGGCTGGAGCGCTACGAGGTCAGCGCCGCGACCGAGGCCGCCCGCGAGGTGCAGGCGCTGGCGGTGACCGATCTGATGGCGCGCCATGCCCGCGGCGACGGGGACGGCGAGTGGCGCGTGCAGCTGCAGGCGCTGATCGATGGTGCCTCGCCAGACGATCTGGCTGTGTTGCGGCGCACGCTGCTGAGCCGGGACCAAGGCGTCGCGCCGGGCGTGAACCCGGATCTGGAGCTGTCGGCGGGCTGGCGCGAGGGCGCCTATCCCTACCGCCACCTGCTCTCGCGCAAGAGCTACGAGAAGCAGAAGTACCGGCTGCAGGTGGAGCTGCTCAAGCTGCAGGCCTGGGTGAAGGAGACCGGGGCGCGCGTGATCATCCTGTTCGAGGGCCGTGACGCGGCCGGCAAGGGCGGCACGATCAAGCGCTTCATGGAACACCTCAATCCACGTGGTGCCCGGGTGGTGGCGCTGGAAAAACCCAGCGAGGTCGAGAGCGGCCAGTGGTACTTCCAGCGCTATGTGCAGCACCTGCCCACGCGCGGCGAGATCGTGCTGTTCGACCGCAGCTGGTACAACCGCGCCGGCGTCGAGCGGGTGATGGGCTTCTGCGGCGACGCGCAGTACGAGCAGTTCATGCGCGAGGCGCCCGAGTTCGAGCGCAACCTGGTGCGCAGCGGCATCCACGTCTTCAAGTTCTGGTTCTCGGTCAGCCGGGCCGAGCAGCGCCGCCGCTTCAAGGAGCGCCAGGGCCATCCGCTCAAGCAGTGGAAACTCAGCCCGATCGACCTGGCCTCGCTCGACAAGTGGGACGACTACACCCGCGCCAAGGAGGCGATGTTCCTGCACACCGACACGCCCGATTCGCCCTGGACCGTGATCAAGTCGGACTGCAAGAAGCGCGCACGGCTCAACGCGATGCGCTACGTGCTGCACCGGCTGCCCTACTCGAACAAGGACGTGACCACCATCGGGCCGGCCGATCCGCTGATCGTCGGGCGGCCGTCGCTGGTGCAGGGCGGCTTCGAGGACCAGATCGCCTCGAACGGGGCAAGCTGAACCGGCCTGCCGCCCGGATTCAGCCGCCCAGCACGGTGCGGGCGATCAGCCCCAGCACCGCACAGGCGGCGATGACCTGCACCACCGAGCGCTGGTAGCGCAGCAGCGCCACCGCGGCGCCGGCGGCGATCAAGGCGGAGACCACGTCGAAGCGTCCGCCGAAGCCGCTCGGCCACAGCACGTGGTAGCCGAAGAACAGCGCCAGGTTCAGCACCACGCCGACCACCGCCGCGGTGATGGCGGTCAGCGGCGCGGTGAACTTGAGGTTCTGGTGCGTGGACTCGACCAGCGGACCGCCCGCCAGGATGAAGACGAAGGACGGCAGGAAGGTGAACCAGGTCACCAGCGCCGCCGCCGCTGCGCCGGCCAGGAAGAGCTGGTCCGGCCCGAACAGCGCCTTCACGTAGCCGCCGATGAAGCCGACGAAGGCCACCACCATGATCAGCGGGCCAGGCGTGGTCTCGCCGAGCGCCAGGCCGTCGATCATCTGCGTCGGCGTGAGCCAGCCGAAGTGGCCGACCGCCCCCTGCCAGACGTAGGGCAGCACCGCGTAGGCGCCACCGAAGGTCAGCAGCGCGGCCTTGGTGAAGAACCAGCCCATGCGCGTGAGCGTGTGCTCCCAGCCGAGGCTGGTGGTGAGCAGCGCCATCGGCACCGACCAGAGCAGCGCGCCCGCACCGAGCACGCGCGCCAGCCGCGGCCAGCGGAAGCGGGCGTGTTCGGGGGTTGGCGTGTCGTCGTCGATCAGCGCGGGGCCGGCGGAGGTCTTGGCCGCGCCGTGGCCACCGCCGGTGCGGAAGGTGTCCGGCGCAATCCGGCCGCCCACCGCGCCGACCGCCGCCGCCGCCAGCACGATGGCGGGGAAGGGCACGTTCAGCGCAAAGAGCGCGACGAAGGCCGCGGCCGCGATCGCCCACAGCGTGGCGTTCTTCAGCGCCCGCGCGCCGATGCGGTGCGCGGCCTGCACGACGATGGCGGTGACGGCCGGCTTGATGCCGTAGAACAGCCCGGCCACCAGCGGCTGCGTGCCAAAGGCGATGTAGACCCACGACAGCGCGATCAGCAGCAGCAGCGACGGCAGCACGAACAGCCCGCCCGCGACCAGCCCGCCCGCGGTGCGGTGCATCAGCCAGCCGATGTAGGTGGCGAGCTGCTGCGCTTCGGGGCCGGGCAGCACCATGCAGTAGTTCAGCGCGTGCAGGAAGCGCCGCTCGGAGATCCAGCGCCGGCGCTCGACCAGCTCCTGGTGCATCAGCGCGATCTGCCCGGCGGGTCCGCCGAAGCTGATGAAACCGAGTTTCAGCCAGAAGCGCAGGGCTTCGCCCAAGGAAACGGCCGCCGGGGGCGCGAGGTGGTCCGCAGAGGAAGGCATGGCATGACCCGGAAAAGCGACGGACACCCGGCCCTGCTTGGCACAACGGGCCGCCCGAGGTGGCTACAATCGCGCCTCGTGTTCGAGGAGCGTTGCAAGATCGGTGGTTGTACCCGATCCCAGGCTCGAACCCCTTTTCACAAGGCAACGGCGCTCACCCGCTCGCCCGCATCGCGGCGAGGGCACAGGGTGAGCCGGCAAGGTTGCCGCTTTCGTGACCCCTGACTGGCCCGCGCGTCGATGCAGTGAGCGGCTCATCCTTCGGAGCCCATTCCTCATGAACGCTGTCGTCAAGTCTGTCCACACCCCCGATTTCCTCGTCGCCGATCTGGCGCTGGCCGCCTGGGGCCGCAAGGAAATCCGCATCGCGGAAACCGAGATGCCCGGCCTGATGGCCATCCGCGAAGAGTTCGCCGCGAAGCAGCCGCTCAAGGGTGCGCGCATCACCGGCTCGCTGCACATGACGATCCAGACCGCCGTGCTGGTCGAGACGCTGCAGGCCCTCGGCGCCGACGTGCGCTGGGCTTCGTGCAACATCTTCTCGACGCAGGACCACGCCGCCGCTGCGCTGGCCGTCAAGGGCACGCCGGTGTTTGCCTACAAGGGCGAGACGCTGGCCGACTACTGGGACTACACCCACCGCATCTTCGACTTCGGCGCCGCCGGCACGCCCGGCGAAGGCCCGAACATGATCCTGGACGACGGCGGCGACGCCACGCTGCTGATGCACCTCGGCCAGCGTGCCGAGCGTGACCTGTCGCTGCTCGACCACCCGAAGAGCGAAGAGGAAACCTGCCTCTACGCCTCGATCCGCGCCAAGATCGCCGCCGATCCGACCTGGTACACCCGCAAGGCCGCCGAGATCATCGGCGTGACCGAGGAAACCACGACGGGCGTGCACCGCCTGAAGGAAATGTCGGCCGCCGGCACGCTGCTGTTCCGCGCGATCAACGTCAACGACTCGGTCACCAAGAGCAAGTTCGACAACAAGTACGGCTGCCGTCACTCACTGATCGACGGAATCAACCGCGCGACCGACACCATGATCGGCGGCAAGGTTGCCGTCGTCTGTGGCTTCGGCGATGTCGGAAAGGGCTCTGCAGACTCACTGCGCGGTCAGGGCGCACGCGTCATCGTCACTGAGATCGATCCGATCTGCGCACTGCAGGCAGCGATGGACGGCTACCAGGTCGCGCTTCTGGACGACGTGCTTGACGTCGCAGACATCTTCATCACCGCAACTGGTTGCTACGACGTCATCACGGCGGAGCAGATGTCGAAGATGAAGCATCAGGCAATTGTTGGCAACATCGGGCACTTCGACAATGAGATCGACATCGCGGGCCTCGCGGCAACG